>JBEKAP010000001.1:0-55971 GCA_050015875.1 Candidatus Dormibacteria bacterium
CCCCCAGGAGATGGGCACGGGGGTGGCATTGCCGAGGGGCCCGTCACCGAGGCTGGCCGGACCCTGCCAGCCGTTCAGGTAGTACATCTGCCAGAGGCTGCCGTCGGTGCCTCTCCAGAAGACCTCGAGATTGCCCACCCCCCAGGAGACCGGCTCGGGGTCGGACGCCAGGTTGCCGGAGGTGGTGAGCCGGTCGGGCCCGTACCAGGTGCCGTTGATCGAGTACTCCTGATAGAGGTCGTTGTCGGTGCCGCGCCAGAAGACCTCCTCGTTGCCGGGGCCCCAGGAGATCGGCTGGGCGGTGCCCGTCCCCAGCGTGGCTCCCAGCGACGCCGGGGCATGCCAGCCCGTCCCGAAGGCGTTGATGTAGTCCGTCCCCCCCACGTAGAGCTGGCCGTTGGCCGCCGACGGTGTGGTGAAGTGGGTCGAGCCGCTGATCGAGAGGGTCTGCTCCAGCTGGCCGGTGCCCGCCGAGAGGCCCAGCAGCTGATCGCCGCCTGAGCTCACCGACCACACCAGGCCGCCCGCCACCGTGGGCGGGTGGTTGGCGACGCTCGCCGTGTTGTACCAGAGCGTCGAGAAGTCGTCATTGCTGGTCGCGATCTGGACCGCGGCCATGCCGTCGCTGCAGCCGACGTAGACCACGCCGCTCGCGTATGCGAGGCTGCCGAAGGCCGCGTCGCCGGTCGCGTGGCAGACCTGGTGCTCGGCGATCTGGCCCCCGATGTGGCCCAGGTCGGCGCTGTTGAGCAGGTAGCCGGTCCCGCCCTTGCCGACGATGAAGATTCGATCGTCGGGGAGCTGGAGGGGGGAGGTGGATCCCAGGTCGGCGTCGTCGGCATTGAGCTGGTACCAGTTGCTGGGCGCGAAGTAGTCCACGGGCGCTCCGGGCGCCAGGTTGTTGGGGTCGAGCTTGATCACGCCGTCGCCGTAGTCGTAGGGGTCCGTGGAGCTGTCCTGGTTGCTGTTGCCGGTGCTCACGTAGATGTAGCCGCTGGCGTCCTCGGAGATTCCCCCGGCCGACCAGTCCGCCCCCTGGCTGTCCCCCGGGGTCACCTCGCTGGAGGCCCACCAGGTCACGCTGCCGGACCCGCTCTCCGGGTAGCTCACCACGTAGCCGTGGTAGCCACCGCAGTCGCCGTCGTTGCCGCCCATGGGCACGTACACCCGCCCATCGGTGACCAGCAGGGCACCTCTATCCTCCATCGTCAGCGCCTCGTCGCTCCAGGTGATGCCCGACGGGTTGCTGTCATCGGGCGGGTCGATGTCGGTCTGCCAGTTCACCGCGCCCGTGGCGAGGCTGAGGCTGACCAGGTCGAAGTAGAAGCTGGAGGAGCTCGTCTGGATGTTGGCGACGGCGTAGACGTTGCCGCCGTCGACCACCGGGGTGCTGGTGATCCCCTGGGGATCGATGTCGCCGCAGGTGATCGCCGCTGTCCGCGGAGTGCCGAGGTGGGTGGACCACTCGATGGCCCCATCGGATGCCGCGAGCGAGTAGACGGTGTTGTTCTCGGTGGCGACGATGACCTGACTGCCGACGATCACCGGCTGCGCGTAGGTGTCGCCGTCCAGCTTGGGCGAGGTCCACGCCGGCACCGGGTCGGCGAGACCCGGGTCGGAGGTGTCGTCCCCCTGGCGCGTGTTGTCGCCGTGGAAGGTGGGCCAGTCGGTGGCCGAGGCGTGGGTGGGAATCAGGGAGAGGAGGGCGAGAGCGCTGAGCACGACCAGCTTGCGCACCCACTCATGATCGCCGATCTGTTCGACCAGTCTGATGTGACAATCCTGTAACGACAAGAGCCGCCGCGACGGGGCTCCGGACGGCGTCGCCGGCGCGCCCCGGTCTCCCGATCAGCTGGAGAAGGACGCCGTCCAGAGGTTGCCGTCGGTGCCCTTCCAGAAGATGTCCATGTGCCCGTTGCCCCAGCTCGCGACGCTGGGCGCGGACCCCATCGGCCCGTCGCCGACGAGGAATGGGCCGTACCACCCCCCGGCGTAGAAGGCGTGGTCGAGGTTGGCCGAGGTGTCCTCCCAGAAGACGTCGATGTCGCCGGCGCTCGGTTCCACCGGGTCGGGGAGTGAGCTGACGGCGCTCGCCCCCAGGCTGTAGGTGCCGTGCCAGCCGTTGGCGTAGTACGCCTGCGAGACCCCGCCACCGGTCGTGCGCCAGAAGACGTCGAGCAGGCCGGTGCCGAAGGTCATCGGCTGAGGATCGGAGCCGAGCCCGCCGAAGCCGAGCGAACCGGGGCCGACCCAGCCGTTCACGTAGTAGTCCTGCCAGAGGCTGCCGTCGGTGCCCTTCCAGAAGACCTCCTCGTTGCCCGGCCCCCACGAGACGGGGTACGGGGTTCCGGCGACCGTCGACACGCCGGGCATCTGGACCGGCCCGTGCCAGCCGCTCGAGTAGTAGGCGTGCCAGAGGCTCGGGCTCCCGGTCCCCGCCCAGAAGACGTCCAGGTCACCGGGGCCCCAGGTCACCGCCTCGGGGGGCGAGCCGAGCGGGCCCATGCCCAGGTCCTGGGCCGCATGCCAGCTGCCGCTTCCGTAGTAGGCGTGCCAGAGGCCGCCGTCCGTCCCCTTGAAGAAGACGTCGATCTCGCCCGCGCCCCACGAGACGACCGATGGGTTGGAGGCCATCACTCCCGACCTGCTCAGGCTGGCGGGGCCGTACCACTGGCCGTCGACCTCCCACATGTGCCAGAGGCCGCCGTCGGTGCCCTCCCAGAAGACGTCGTCGAAGTTGGGCCCCCAGGAGACGGCCTGGGGAGCGCCGCCCAGTGGGCCGCCGCCCAGCCCGACGGGGACACCCGGACCGGGTGCCGTGGGCGTGGTGCTGGCTCCGTGGGCGACGCTGAAGCTCTGGGTGATCGCGTTCCAGAGGTCGCTGCTCCCGGAGTCGTAGCCGAGCGCCCAGATGCCGATCCCGCGCAGCCCGTCGCTGTTGACCAGCGCGTACTTGTCGCCGAGCGACTGGGCGTTGTCGTAGTAGAGCTCGCGGTCGGAGCCGTGGTTTCCACCGCACGGGTCGGGGGGAGTGGCACCGCTCGCCGGGCTGGTCCAGGCGGCCCAAGGCGTCTCCGACGGTGTGTCCCAGGAGGGTCCCTGAAGGTTGTCCGGTGCGCCGGTGGTGCAGGCGAAGTCGGCCAGGATGCCGGAGTAGGTGACCGCGCTCACGTCCCCATCGCCGCCCCGTGGCGCGTTGAAGCCCTCGCCCGTGGTCGAGTAGACGTATCCGTAGTAGGGGATGCCGAGGATGATCTGGTAGCCCGGCACCAGGGAGAGATAGGCCTTGACCACCTGGCTGTCCGAATACGCCGTGTAGGGGACGGGATTCAGCGGGTCATTGGGAAGCGTCTGCCCGTAGTCGACGTCGTAGTCCATGACGTCGAAGGCGTCCACGTAGGGTCGGAGCGCGCTGATGTCCATCATCGTCCCGCCCTGGGCCGCGGAGGCGTAGGTGTCGACGGTGAGGTACGACTGGGTCGGGACCAGGGTGCGCAGCGCGTACTGGAGCTCGCCGACGAAGGTGGTGTAGTCGCTCGGCACCACCGCCGGGATGAGCCCCTCGAAGTCGAGGTTGACGCCGTCTCCGCCCCGGCTCTCGAGCTGCTCGACGATGTTGGTGATCGCCGTCTGCCGGTTGCTCTCGCTGCCCACCAGGGTCTCGATCGACGAGTTGTCCATGGTGATGGTGAGCACCACCCGATCGCCGGCGCTGTGGGCGGCGTTGATCAGGCTGGTCATCTGCGCGCTCCACCACCCCTGATAGCCGGAATCCTCGATGACGGTGCCGTTGGTGTTGAGGTTGAGGCTGTCGTAGGCGATGGTGGTCAGGTCGGCGAGCCGGAAGTCCGACTGCCAGTCCCCGCTCGTGACCTCGCCGACCTGGGCGAAGCCGAGGATCTCCGGGTCGCGGGGCGCGGCCGGAGCGGCGGTCCCCTCGGATGTGGCGGGGAGCTCGGCTCCGTTCGACGCGCCCGAGCCGCCCGTCGAGACGGGGATGGGCGTCCGCGTGCCGAGGTCGATCTTGGGGTGGAGGAGCTTGCCGGCCTGGACGCCGGGGGCGATCCCCGCCTGGAGGGGGAGATCACTCTGATCGAAGATCTGAGAGGGAGAGGTCTCGCCGGGCAGGACCTGGACCGTGCCGGGATGGGCGGGAAGGCCGGCGGGCGAGGGCGTCGAGGCGTCGGCCACCACGACCGGCGAGGCGGTCGCGGCCAGAGCGGCCAGGCCGGTCACGCCCGCCAGCAGGAGGCTCATCCGTCGCATGAGCGAGACCTTGCCGGAAGGCCGGAGAAGCATGGAGCTATCAATTCAGCCGTCACATCGTCGTAGCGCGTTCATCACAGCACCCGGAGACTCGACGCATTATGGCGGGCGGATCCGGCGATTGCTATGATCGCGCGGAATTCCAGTCCTTTGGCGCCGGCACAATTGCCGCCGGCAAATCGTGGAGAGGAACCGCGTGCGAGGACGCAGAATCGGCTGCGACGACACGGGGCGCGGATGAGATGAAGGGTCTGATCCTGAGCGGCGGCAAGGGCACGCGCCTGCGCCCGATCACCCACACGAGCGCAAAGCAGCTCATCCCCATCGCCAACAAGCCGATCCTCTTCTACGCCATCGAGGCCATCGTCGCCGCCGGCATCACCGAGATCGGGATCATCACCGGGGAGACCGGCGCCGAGGTGCGGGCTGCGGTCGGCGATGGGTCCGCATTCGGCGCTCGCTGCACCTACATCCCGCAGGAGGCGCCCAAGGGGCTCGCCCACGCGGTGCTGACGGCCCGGGAGTTTGTCGGCGACAGCAGCTTCGTCATGTACCTGGGCGACAACCTGGTACGCCACGGCATCGTCCCCGTGGTCCAGGAATTCGAGCGCATTCGCCCCGACGCCATGATCCTGCTCGCCCAGGTGGCGGAGCCGCAGCACTTCGGGGTGGCCGAGGTCGTCGACGGTCGCGTGATCCGGCTCGTCGAGAAGCCCGCGATCCCGAAGTCCGACCTCGCCCTGGTGGGTGTGTACCTCTTCACGCCGGCCATCTTCGAGGCCGCTTCGTCCATCGCCTACTCGGCGCGCGGTGAGCTGGAGATCACCGATGCCATCCAGCGGATGATCGACACCGGGGGCGGCGTCGCCCCGCACCTGATCACCTCGCGGCACGAGGCCTCGGTCGCGACCTGGAAGGACACGGGCCGGCTCGAGGACCTGCTCGAGGCCAACCGCATCGTCCTGGACGACATGGAGCCCCGCGCCGCAGCGGGAGGGATGGCCGACGACGTCCGCCTCGAGGGCAAGGTGATCGTCGAGGCCGGCGCCGAGCTGCGCAACTGCACGGTGCGGGGCCCGGCGATCATCGGCCAGCGGACCGTCATCGACGATGCCTACATCGGTCCGTACACCTCCATCTACCATGGCTGCACGGTCCGGCGCGCGGAGATCGAGCACTCGATCATCCTCGAGGATGTGCGCATCGAGGACGTGACCGGGAAGATCGAGTCGTCGCTCATCGGCAGGGGCTGCGTGGTCCACGAGTCCAGCCGGCGGCCGCACGGGTACCGGCTCATGCTCGGCGACCACTCGCAGATCGAGCTGGGGTGAGCTGAGCCCTCCTCCCCGGGAGACGACCCTGCCCCGGAGGCCGGGCGGTCAGCGCACGGTCAGCTGCACCGACCAGCCCGGGGGATTGATCGGCTCGACGAACGTCGAACCCGGAGCGGCCGAGCCGAGGCGGTCGGCGTACGTGGCCGGGTGGTCGTTCTGGAAGGGTGGGTACTGCCAGGCTGTCACCAGCCCCACCGCCATGGCGGCCACGACCAGCCCGACCCCGATCACCCCGCCGTCGACCCGCCGGGGCAGGCGCGGGCGCCAGCGGGTCACCGCCCAGAGCAGGCAGGCGAGCCACGCGCACTCGGCCAGGACGAAGTAGCGCTGGGCGACCCCGGCCGTGTCGATCAGGGGCCACTGCGGCTGGGTGGCGACGAGCGGCGAGGCGAGCCCGGCGATGAGGACGCCGGCGGCCACCAGGGTGAAGAGGCGGAGCGCCTCCGGACCGCGGATCAGGGCTGTGACCACGACGACGCCGGCCACGAGGTCGATCAGACCCGAGACGGCGCCCATCCCGGCTCCGGGGGTCAGGAAGACGACGTGAGTCCAGTCCTGGGCAAAGAGGCCGTCGAGGACCACCTTGTTGGCGAGGATCTCGAGCAGGAGGGACGGGGTGGCCCCGAGCGGACCGACCGCCGGCCGCCCGCCTCCATGGATGGCCCAGACCTGGACCGCGTCGCAGAGCAGGCAGAGGCCGCCGAGGAGGAGCAGCCACCGCTCCCGGGCGCCCAACCATCGGATCCCGAGCACCAGGATGAGGAGGAAGCCGAAGGGGCCGGTGAGGGCGGAGAGCGCCACGGTGACGGCGTCGAACGCTCGCCAGACCCGGCCGGACGGGACCCTCGCCACCACCACCAGGGTCGCGAGCACCGCCAGGTGCCACTGGGCGTTGGTCAGGTTGGCGTTGACCTCGAAGGAGGGGATGAGGAGGTAGACCGCGGCCAGCGCCACCCGGCCGGGCAGCGGGGCGGCGTCATCCAGACGCGAGGTGAGGAGGAAGAGGGCCGGTGCCACCTGGACGGCGATCGCGACCAGGTTGAAGGCGAGCGGAGCCCAGCGCAGCCCGAGCGGGGTGAAGAGCGCGGCGATCAGCCGGGAGAAGAGCTGGAGATAGCCGTTGTAGGGGGTGAGGAGCGAGGCGAACCCGCCGTGGTTGTAGGCGGTGGCGAACCAGACGGTGCCGTCCTCGGCCCAGAACTGGGCGTTGGTCACGGCGTCGGGACGTCGGGAGACCACGATCGCCACGGCCGCCAGCGCCGCCAGCGGCCAGGCCCATCGCGGAAGGTGTCTCGCGCGTGCCGGAGAGGCGGCGGTCGCCGATCCGGAGCTCACCGGTGGGGCCCGCCCCCGGGCCTCGGCTGGAGCGCACCGCAGGCTGGCATGAGGAGTCCGTCAGATGGAGCCTGCCGCCAGCGCCTGCGCCACCCAGGGGACGACCTCGTCGAGCATGGCGTCGAGGCCGGTCGTGGCCTCGAAGCCGAGCACCTCGCGGGCCTTCTCCACCGAGGGGACGCGCCGCTGCACGTCGTGCGCGAACGGGGGGTCGGTGACGTACCGGAAGGGGACGCCCGGGCCGTGGACCCGCGCCCAGATCTTCTCCGCCAGCTCCAGCACGGTCGTCGACTGGGCGGTCGAGAGGTTGAAGTCCTGATTGCGCGCGAGCGGATGCCCCATGGCGAGCACGATGCCCCGGGCCAGGTCGCCGCCGTACGTGTAGTGACGCACCTGGTGGCCGTCGCCCAGGATGTGGAGCGGGTCCTGACCCTTCAGCGCCTTCTGGACGAGATCGGGGACGACGTGACTCATCGCCAGCTTGACGTTCCCGCTCAGGATCTCGACATCGCCGAGGGCGCGGCCCTCTCCCACGCCGACGCAGTTGAAGGGGCGGACGATCGTGTAGGGGAGCTGGTGCTGATCCCAGGCGGCGCGCGCGAAGTACTCCACCGCGAGCTTCTGGAAACCGTACGAGGAGGCGGGTGGCGGGATCCGCTTCTCCTGCCCCTCGACCGACGGCCAGGAGTCCGCGGCCTCGAACACCATCGAGGAGCTGATGTAGGTCACCTTCTCGAGGTGGTGGTGCCGGTGGGCCTCGATCGCCGCGTCGCAGGAGGCGGCGATGATCCGCTCGTTGGTCGCCAGCAGGTCGTACGCGTAGGTGTGGAAGTAGGAGATCCCGCCGATCATGGCGGCGCCGGCGATGAGGTGGTCGCAGTCGCTGAGGAGCCCGAGCAGCAGGTCGGAGTCGCGGGCGTCGCCGTCGACGAATCGATAGCCGGGCTCGTGGTCGTACGACCGGGTGACCGGGCCGTACTTGGAGAGGTTGTCGACGCCGACGACGTCGTGACCGGCCCGGAGCAGCTCCTGGACGACGTAGCCACCGATGAAGCCGGCCGATCCGGTGACCAGAACCCTCGACATCCTGCGCTCTCTCCCCGACCGCTGTCCGGCCGGCGAACCGCGCGAGCGGCCGTCCCGAGACGGGCCGATGCTACCAAATGCGAGACGCCACGACCGGTGAGCCCGGGATTCCCGGCAGGGATAGTCGGTGGACGCTCCCATCTGAGGCTCGCCGAGCCGAACGGTTCGGCCGGGCCAAGCGCCGCTGCGTATACTCGTCGCCCAGACTTCGCGCCGCCGGCCCGGCGGTGCGCGAGGATATGCGGATGCCTTTTCAACGCGACGTCGCCATCCTGGGTGGCTGTGGCCACGTGGGTCTGCCCCTCGGCCTCGCCTTCGCCGAGCGCGGCCTCACGGTCGCGCTGCACGACATCAACGCGAGCGCGGTGGAGGCCGTCGGCCAGGGCAGGATGCCGTTTCGCGAGCAGGGCGCCGATGCGCTGCTGCCGCAGCTGCTGGAGACGGGGCGCCTGACCGTCACCACCGACCCGGCGGTGCTCGGCACCGCCGAGACCGTCATCGTCATCGTCGGCACCCCGGTCGATCAATTCCTCAACCCTGACGTCGGCGCGGTGCTGAGGGCCCTGGAGCCCGAGCTGCCGCGGCTCGTGGACGGCCAGCTGCTGGTCCTGCGCAGCACGGTCTACCCCGGCGTCACCGCGATGATCGAGAAGCGGGTGGCGGCGCTGGACGTGGATCTCGACGTCGCCTTCTGTCCGGAGCGGATCGCCGAGGGTCATGCGCTGACCGAGCTCAGATCGCTGCCCCAGATCGTGGCCGCGCGCACCCCTCGGGCCACGGAACGCGCGACCCGGCTCTTCCGGCACCTCGCGTCCGAGATCGTCGAGCTGAGCCCCGAGGAGGCGGAGCTCGCCAAGCTCTTCACCAACACCTGGCGCTACATCAAGTTCGCCACCGCCAATCAGCTCTACATGATCGCCAACGACTTCGGTCTGGACTTCGAGCGCATCCGCCACGCCGTGACCTACCAGTATCCGCGCGCGGCCGACATGCCCGGAGCGGGATTTGCGGCGGGGCCGTGCCTCTTCAAGGACACGATGCAGATCGCCGCCTTCGACAACAACAATTTCACGCTGGGCCATGCCAGCGTCATGATCAACGAGGGACTGCCGCTCTATGTGGTGAGCCAGCTCTCCCGACGCTACGAGCTCGCGGAGATGACGGTCGGGATCCTGGGCATGGCATTCAAGGGCGGCTCCGACGATCCCCGCCAGAGCCTCAGCTACAAGCTGAAGCGACTCCTCTCCATCAAGGCGCGCCGGGTACTCTGCACCGACCCCTACGTGACCGTCGACGCCGACCTCACCCCGCTCGACGCGGTGCTGCGGGATGCCGATCTGCTGATCGTCGCCACTCCGCATCCGGATTACGCGACGCTCGAGCCGCGGGTGCCCATCGTGGATCTCTTCAACGTCCTCGGTCGCGGGGTGCGCGTGTGAAGCCACGCGTCTCCATCGTGGTGCCGGTGTACCAGGAGGGGCCCGGGATCGTCCGGTTTCTGGACAGGGTGTTCGAGGCGGTGACCCTGCCCTGCGAGATGCTCGCCGTCTACGACCAGCCCGACGACTCGACGGTTCCGTACCTGGAGACGGCGGCGGCGCGGGAACCGCGTCTCCGTCCGCTGCTCAACCGCTACGGGCGCGGGCCGGCGGCGGCTCTCCGTTTCGGCATCGACGAGGCGCGCAGCGACGTCATCGTCGTGACCATGGCCGACGGCAGCGACGATGCTCATCAGATCGACGCGCTGACCCGCCTCGTCGAGCGGGGGGTGGTGGTGGCCGCGGCCTCGCGCTACATGCGGGGAGGGCAGCAGGTCGGCGGCCCCTGGATGAAGGGTGCGATCTCCCGGACCGCGGGTCTCTCCCTCCATCTCATCGGTCGGGTGGGGACGCACGACCCGACCAACTCGTTCAAGGCGTACTCCCGGCAGTTCATCCAGGAGGTCGGCGTCGAGTCCGATGCCGGCTTCACCCTGGGCATCGAGCTGGTCGCCAAGGCGAAGGAGCGGGGGCTCCCGGTCGCCGAGATCCCGACCATCTGGCTCGACCGTGCCGAGGGCACGTCCAGCTTCCGGGTGACGAAGTGGCTCAGCCGCTACCTCCACTGGTACCTCCGCGCCCTCCGGCCGACCCGAAAGCGGCCCAGGCCCCGGAAGCTCGGCTGAGGCGGTGGCGGCCGGCTCTCGGTGGGGGCCGCCGGCACTTCGGCCGTACCGAACCCTTGTATCCTGCCCCGAGCCAGTCCCGGCGGCGCCTCCGCCCGCCGGAGTCCTGACCCAGTTCCCGAGGGCGGAGGCTGGTCTGGAGCCTCCCTCCCCGCCCGGAGACCCGCGATCGCCACCCTGACCCCGCCCCCGCCCCCGGAGCCCGCCCCGGGCCCGGCCTCGGCCGGCAGTCCGGCCTTTCCGGGCTGGCCGTGGGTGCCCCGCCGCATCGTCATCGAGGCGGGTTTGGCGGTGGCCAGCGCGGCCGTGGCCGCCGCGGCGGTGGTCAAGCTGGCGCGCGACCTGCCGGCGACCAACCAGGCTCACACCGACATCGTCGGCTACCCGATCTTCGCCGACTTCAGCGCCAGCCGGTACCCGGATGTGTGGTACCTCACCGTCATCGGCTGGCCCCTCCTCGGCCTGCTCGTCTTCCTGGTCGGGCGCCGCGTGCTGCGGGCGGCGGGGCTCCTGGGTAAGCCGGGGTTCGCCGTCCATGCCGGCCGGGCGCTGCCCGCCCCGCCGCCCGAGCCCCCTGTCGACCCCGGCTCACCGACGGAGCGGACCGCTCTGGCCGCCCGGGTGGCCGCGGTCGCGCTGGTGTGGGGCCTCGCCGGCGCCATCGTCCGGGACAACCAGGGATCTCGCTTCTGGCGCGACCTGGTGGTCATCGCCGCGGCCTACTGTGTGCTGCTCCTCCTCGCGGCCGCCGCGCTCTCAGCGCGGGGAGCGGGGCGCTCGCCGTGGCTGAGCGGGGTGCGCGCCGTCAGCACCCTCAACGCCCTCGGTGCGGCGCTCACCATCGGGGGACTGCTGGCGGTCTCCCAGCGCACCACACTCACCACTCTCTCGGACAACGTCCAGCATCCGATGCACTGGCTCCCCCTGGCGCTGGGTGTCGTGCTCACGGCCGTCAGTGTCGGAGTGGTTGGCATCTGCCTCTGGCGTGGCAGCGGGGCCGGCCCCGGCAGGGTGCGGACCATCGAGAGGCGAGCCCTCTTCCTGGTGGCGGTACCCGTCGCCATCTTCCTGTCCACCGCGGTGTTGACCGGCGCCCTGGGCGCCTGGGACAACTTCGAGTCCGGTCAGGAGATCGCGACGCTGCGGCTGCTCCACCTGGGCGCGGTGCCCTACCGCGATTTCCTGCCCTATCACGGGCTGCTGGTCGACACCTTCTTCAACGCCCTCGGTTATCGGCTGCTGAGCGCATCGGCCTGGGGGGCGTTCGCGGGCACGGCGCTGATCCTCACGCCGCTCAACTGGGTGGCCCTCTACCTCTTCGCCTACCGCGTGGCCGGCGCGTGCTGGGCGGCACTCCTCACCGTGGTGCTGCTCATCTTCAACACCACCCTGATGGTCGGGGGAGATCGGCTGATGTTCTGGCCACTCATCCTCGTGCTGCTGGCCATCGCGCTGGATCGGAGGTCGCGGATCGCCTCCTTCTTCGTGGGAGCGACGGCGGTCCTGTTCGCGGTGCTCGTGCCGGAGGCCAGCTACGCGGTGCCGGCCTGCGGCATCGCTCTCCTCGCCCGCGATGCCTACCACGCTGGCTGGCCTCGGGTTCGTCTCCTGCGGGACTTCGGGCTCACCCTCGGGGCCATCGCCGGGGGGGCGGTGGTCCTCGTCGCCCTCTTCGCCGTCCTGGCGTCCCAGCACGCCGTCGGTGGTTTCGTGGACTTCTACGTCACCCAGGTGCCGGGGCACGGCCTCGAGGGAGCCCTCCCGATCAGCTTCACGCCACTCACGCAGCAATTCCTCTACTGGGTCGTCGCGCCCGGAGCCGCCTCACTGCTCGTCGCCGCCATCCTCGCGATCAGGGTCCGCCGCCGCCTGGCACTCCGCACCAATGACTTCCTGATGATGGCCGCCGCCGTCTTCGCCGTCCTCTACTACGCCGGGGAGTTCCTCGGTCGAGCCGACTTCCCCCATTCGGCGCTGGCCTACACGGGCGCGATCCCCCTGGTGATGCTCTGCGCCTGGGAGGCCGCGATGTGGCTCAACGGATGGGTGCGCGCTCGACTCCGAGGCAGTGATGCGGGTGGGTTGCGCTGGCCGCTCTTCTACGTGGTCGCGGTCATCGCCGGGATCACCACGACCACCTCCATCCCCAGCGTGATCGCCGCGGCGCCCACCGACTTCCGAGCCACCGCCGCGACCGAGCCCTGGCTCTCGAGCATGGGTTACGTCTCCGACAGCGAGGAGCCGCTGGTGGACGACGTGGGCACCTTCCTCTCCGCCTTTCTCAAGCCGGGCGAGGAGATCTTCGACTTCAGCAATCAGCCGGGCCTCTACTTCTACACCCTGTACTACCGGCCCGCCTCCCGCCATTTCGTCACCACCACCGACGGCAATCAGGCGTCCCAGGAGGAGACCATCTCCGACCTGGAGACGAGCCGCCCGGAGTTTGCCGTGCTCTTCGGAACAGCACCCGGCTCCCTGTCGATCTACGACGGCATTCCCAACGCGGTGCGCGACTACGACACGTCCGAGTATCTCCTCGACCACTACCGGCCGCTCGCCGACGTCGACGGCCAGATCATCTATGTCCGGGACGGCGCACCCGTCACCATCCCCGCCTCGCTCCAGTCAGAGCTCGGACCGGCGCTCGATGTCACCGACGTCCCCTTCCAGTATCCGGACTGCGCCTGGGGGTACATACCGGAGTTTCTGAACGTCCGACCTCCCGCCGGCGAGAGCGGTGTCGTGGTCGGGGGTGGGCGCGCCCCCACCATCGACTGGGCCCTCAGCGAGCCGAGCGGCCACAGCTGGGCCGACTACCGGTGGATGGAGTTGACCATCGCCTCCGGCTCACCCGGCGCCTCCTTCGTCCTCAGCGACCAGGAGGTCCCAGGCGAGAACCACGACATCACTTTCCAGACGCTGCCGGGCGGCCAGGCCTCCTACACGTTCCCGATCGGTGCGTGCCCCCAGTGGCACGGCTACACGTTGCCCACCCTCAGCCTCAGCATCAGCAGCGGACCGGCGGTGGCGATCACGCAGATCAAGCTGCTGCCGTGACCGCGCAGACAGCGGTCGCGGCGCGCGCCGGTCCGCGGCAGACCGGGGCACTCGCTCCATTCGCCGCATCGAACATCGGTGCGGATGAAGCGGGCGATACCATCTCGACGAGGATGGGCGTCTCGGCGCCCCACGGGCCAGGAGGACTTCGGTGACATCCTCGCTCGACCTGGGGACCGCGGTCTCCCGGCCGGCCGCGATCCAGGGCGCGGACCTCCAGGGCGAGTTGCTCGTGCCCGAGCACGATGACTGCGTCGATCCAGAGCTCTCGATCGTCATCCCGGCATGCGACGAGGCGCTCACGGTGGGGGACTTCGTCGACTGGTGCCGGGAGGGCATGAGCGCGGCGGCGGTCCAGGGCGAGGTGCTCATCGTCGACAGCTCGAGCGATGCGACCGCGCAGATCGCCCTTGCCCACGGCGCGCGGGTGCTGCGGGTGCCCCGTCGCGGCCTGGGCCAGGCATACATCGACGCCATCCCCCACATCCGCGGCCGCTACGTCCTCATGGGGGACGCCGACTGCACCTACGACTTCCGCCAGCTCGGCGGCTTCGTGCGCGGCTTTCGGGACGGCTACGAGTTCGTGATGGGCTCTCGGTGGAAGGGGAGCATCGAGCCCGGCTCGATGCCCTGGCATCACCGCCACCTCGGCACTCCGGTGACCACCTGGATCCTCAACATCCTCTTCAGCAGCCACTTCTCGGACATCCACTGCGGCATGCGGGGCATCACCCGCGACGCGCTGGTCCGCATGGGGCTGCAGTCCACCTCCTGGGAGTACGCGTCGGAGATGGTGCTCAAGTCGGTGCACATGCATCTCCGGACCACCGAGGTGCCGGTGGCGTTTCTCAAGGACCGTGAGGGGCGGGTGAGCCACCACAAGCGCCTGGGCTGGCTCTCTCCCTACCAGGCCGCGTGGATCAATCTCCGGGCCATGTTCATCTACGGCGCCGAGTTCTTCGTCTACCGGCCCGGCATCGTGATGTTTGCCCTCGGGCTCGTGATCACCCTTCCCCTCAGCCTGGGCCCGATCGGGCTCGGTCCCCTGCACCTCTCGCTCTACACGATGCTGCTGGGGATGACCCTGACCCTGGTCGGCCTGCAGAGCTTCTTCTTCGGCTGCCTCGCCCAGATCCTGCACGACTACACGGGCCGGGCTCGGCGGCGCTGGCTGACAGTCTTCCCGTACTCGCGAATCGTGCTGCTCTGCGCGGTCGCCTTCGTGGGGGGGATCGTTCTGGATGCCCTGCTCGTGGCCCACTGGGTTTCCCACGGCCTGGCGCTCGACTCGGGCAGCGTCCTGTATAGCGCGGTCATCGGTCTAATGCTCATCATGGCCAGCTTCATGACCTTCACCTTCACCCTCCTGCTCCATGCCGCCGCGCTGCGCGGCGGCCCCCTCCACCGCGGCGTCGACCGGACGGCCGCGTCACAGAGCGACCACACGTCGTCGGGCGCCGGAAGGCCCGGAGGCAACTGATGGGAAGCTTCACCGACGCGTATCTCGACGAGACCCGGCGGATTGTCCAGGCCATCGATGGCGAAGCCGTCGAGCGGCTCGCCGAAGGGCTGGCCCGGGTGCGGGAACGCGCCGGCCGGCTCTTCATCCTCGGGGTGGGCGGCTCCGCGGGTCACGCCAGCCACGCGGTCAACGACTTCCGCAAGCTCTGCGGCATCGAGGCCTACACGCCCGTCGACAACGTCTCGGAGCTCACCGCCCGGATCAACGACGACGGTTGGGACACGTCCTTCAGCAATTGGCTGGTGGGATCCCGCCTGGGCGCGAAGGACGGCCTTCTGGTCTTCTCGGTGGGCGGCGGGGACCGGGAGCGGCGCATCTCCGGGAACATCGTCAACGCGCTGGACGCGGCCCGCGCCGCCGGCTGTTTCATCGGTGGGGTGGTCGGTCGAGATGGCGGCCACACGGCGAGGGTCGGCGACGCGGTGGTGGTGATACCGCCACTCGTGGAGGAGCGGGTGACCCCCCACACGGAGGGGCTGTGCGCCGTCGTGTGGCATCTGCTGGTATCGCATCCACTACTCCAGCTTGTCGCCACCAAGTGGGAGTCGGCGCTCGAGGAGACGTCGTGACCAGTCGCTACCTGATCGTCGGTGGAGCGGGCTTCATCGGGAGTCACTTCACCGACCGCCTCCTCGGCGACCCGGCCACGGAGGCGGTGACCCTCTACGACAACTTCTCATCCGGTCGTGAGTGGCACTACGCCCGGTGGGTGGAGGACCGGCGGCTCTCGGTCGTCCGCGCCGACGTCCACGATCAGGATCGCCTGACCGACGCCATGCGGGGCCGCGACGTGGTCATCCACCTCGCGTCCAACCCCGACATCGCCCGCGCCATCACCGAGCCCGCCATCGACTTCGACGAGGGGACCGCCCTGACGCACGCGGTGGTGGAGGCGATGCGGCGAACCGGTGTGGGCACGATCCTGTATGCGTCGGGAAGCGGCGTCTACGGCGATCTGGGCGAGGCCGAGGCTTCGGAGGACCATGGCCCTCTGATCCCCATCTCGACCTACGCCGCCTCCAAACTGGCGGGGGAGGCGATGATCGCGGCCTACTCCTTCATGTTCGGGCTGGTGGGCCGCGCCTTCCGGTTCGGCAACGTGGTCGGGCCCCGGCAGACGCACGGGGTGGGATTTGACTTTGTCCGAAGGTTGGCCACCGACCCGACGCGGCTGCGCATCCTGGGTGATGGCAGCCAGAGCAAGTCGTACGTCCATGTCAGCGATGTGGTCGAGGCGGTGCTCACCGCCCTTCGTCGGGAGACCCGTCCGTACCAGGTGTACAACGTCGCCACGCTCGACTACGTCACCGTGCTGGAGATCGCCGACATGGCGGTCCAGGTCGCCGGGCTGCCCGCCGAAACGGTCACGTACGAGTTCACGGGGGGCGATCGCGGCTGGAAGGGCGACGTTCCCGTCGTCCGCCTCAACAGCGACCGGATCAGATCGCTGGGCTGGGCGAATCGCCTGACCGCGGCCGACGCCCTGCGCGCCTCACTGCAGGAACTGCGCCACGATCTCGCCCGGATCTCGGCCGATGACGAGGGTGTGAGCAGGTGAGTCTCGGCGAGCTCCGCGTCCAGATCTTTGCCGACGGCGCCGACCGCGCCGGGATCGAGGCGCTGGCGCCCAATCCGATCATCAAGGGCTTCACCACCAATCCCACGCTGATGCGGGCGTCGGGAGTGAGTGACTATGAGGCCTTCGCCCACGACGTGCTGACGCTCGTCGGCGGCCGGCCGATCTCCTTTGAGGTGTTCGCGGACGAGGCCGCCGAGATGATCCGGCAGGGGCGGCGGATCGCCACCTGGGGTGCCAACGTCTTCGTGAAGATCCCGGTCACCGACACCCGCGGGGCGCCGACCTCCGATGTCCTCCGCGCGCTCAGCTCCGACGGTGTCCAGCTCAACGTGACGGCGATGACCACCCCCGAGCAGGTGGAGCGCGTCCTCCGGTTCCTCCACCCGGGCGCTCACCACTTCGTCTCGCTCTTCGCGGGGAGGATCGCCGACACCGGGCGAGACCCCCTCCCCCTGATCCGGCAGTGCCTTCAGGTTCTCGCGCCACGACCCGAGGTGAGGCTCATCTGGGCGAGCCCCCGCGAGATCCTCAACGTCATCCAGGCGGACGAGGTGGGCTGCCACGTCATCACGGTGACCCACGACCTGCTCAGGAAGCTGCCCCTGCTCGGCAAGGATCTGGACGAGTATTCGCTGGAGACGGTGCAGATGTTTCACCGCGACGGTGCCGGCGCGGGATACCAGCTGTGACGGGGGCGGCTGGTGACCCGGTGGATTCGGACTGGGACAGCCTCTGGCAGCGTTTCGACCAGGCCACGCAGCGCAACCCGGCGGAGCTGATGCGCTTCCGCCTGGGGCTGCGCCGGCTCGGCCTCGGAGATCGTCCGGCTCGAGTCGTCGACGTTGGGAGTGGGCAGGGAGAGCTGGTCTCGATGATCAGCCGGAGGCATCCGCATGCGGAGGTGTTGGGGGTTGAGCTCAGCGCGACCGGCGTCCGCCTCGGCCAGGCCCGGGCACCGTCGGCTCGATTCCTGCAATGGGATCTTCTGGCGGACCAGCCGCCCCCGGCCGAGTGGTCGGGGTGGGCGACTGACGCCGTCTGCTCGGAGGTCCTGGAGCATGTGGATGAACCCGCTCGCCTGCTGCGCAACGCCCAGCGTTTCATGGCCCCCGGCTGTCGCCTGGTGGTGACCGTGCCCGGAGGACCGCGCTCTGCCTTTGACCTGCACATCGGTCACCGGCGCCACTACGATCCGCGCGCCCTCGCCGATCTTCTGGCGGAGGCCGGATTCGAGAGGGTGGTGACCTTCGGTGCCGGGTTTCCCTTCTTCAACCTCTACCGCGTCGCTGTCGTCGCTCGAGGCCGGCGTCTGGTCAAGGACGTGGCGGTTCAGGATGAGGGCGGCTCGCTTTCTCGGACCGCGCGACTCACGATGCGGGCCTTCGACCTGCTCTTCCGCCTCAACCTCACAGCGACCCCCTGGGGCTGGCAGATCGTGGGAACAGCGCGGGCGCCCAAGTGAGCCCATGATCATCACCCGAACGCCCTTGCGCATCTCCCTGGGTGGCGGGGGCACCGACCTCCCCTCGTACTACTCGCGCTGTGGGGGCATGGTGGTGTCAGCCGCCATCAACCGCTACATCTACGTCGGGATAAACCGGACATTCACCGACGACTACTTCATCAAGTATGCGGAGATGGAACGGCGAAAGTCGGTTGACGAGATCTCCCACCCCATCATCCGGGAGGCGCTCCGCGCTCATCCCATCGGTCCCGCCGTCGAGATGGTCAGCATGGCGGACATTCCGGCGGGCACAGGCCTCGGATCATCAGGGTCGTTCACGGTCGGCCTGCTGCGGGCGATCTACGCCTTCAAGCGCGAGCACGTCGCGGCCCACCACCTCGCCGAGGAGGCCTGCGATATCGAGATCACGAGGCTCGGCCGGACCGTCGGCAAGCAGGATCAGTACATCGCCGCCTACGGCGGGCTCTCGTGCTTGGAGTTCGACACGGATGGGCGGGTCACGGTTTCCCCGCTCCGCATCCCGGCGACCGCACTCCACGATCTGGAAGAGCGCTTGCTTCTCTTCTTCACCGGTTACTCGCGCAGCGCGGAGGACCAGCTGCGTGAACAGCACAAGCGGAGCGAGGCGGGTGACGATGCGATGCTCGCCAACCTCGGCGATGTTGCCGTCATCGGCCACAGGGTGCGTGAGACCCTGGAAGCGGGTGACACGCACGGCTTCGCAGGTCTGCTCCACGAACACTGGCTTGGCAAGCGGCGACGCTCGTCAGGGATGAGCAGCGAGGCCATCGACCATTGGTACGACGTGGGGATGGCAAATGGCGCTCTGGGTGGGAAGCTTGTGGGCGCTGGCGGGGGCGGCTTTCTTCTCTTCTACGCCGACGACACGCAATCGTTGCGTGCGGCGATGGCGAAAGAGGGGCTCGGCGAGGTTCACTTCAGCTTTGACCTCGACGGCTCCTCGGTGATCGTGCGGGACTGATGCCCCTGCCCGTCGTGATCCTCGCCGGGGGTCTCGCGACCCGCATGCGGCCGGCGACAGAGACTGTCCCCAAGGCACTGCTGCAGGTCAATGGCAGACCCTTTGCCGACATCCAGCTGGCCTGGCTGCGGTCCCTCGGGATCACCGACGTGGTGTACAGCATCGGGTATCTCGGCGACTCCATCGTCCGGCATGTGGGAGATGGGGGACAGTTCGGGTTGCGGGTACGGTACGCAGCGGATGGTGAGCAGCCTCTGGGGACCGGGGGAGCGCTGCGGGCCGTCATCGATGCCGGCGCCGTCCCGGAGTGCTTCGGCGTCATCAACGGGGACTCCTACCTCTCCCTGGACCTGCCCAGGGTGGAGGCCGCCTTCGCCGAGAGTGGCTGCCCAGCCCTGATGACCGTGATGCACAACCGCAACCGGTGGGAGGCGAGCAACGTCGTGTACCAGGCTGGGCGGGTGATCGCATACGACAAGACCCGCCCGCAAACCTGGCACGACCGGATGGAGTGGATCGACTACGGGTTCGCCATCGTCTCCCGGGAGGCCATCACCGACCGCGTCGCCTCCGGAGCGTCCGCCGACCTCTCCGATCTCATGCGCGACCTGAGCCTCGCGGGCCGGCTCGCCGGAGTCGAGGTGGCAGAGCGCTTCTATGAGATCGGATCACCCCGGGGTCTGGCCGACCTGGAGCGCCATCTTTCCTCGGGAACCGAGTAGCTCCTCCTCAGAGCGATGTGACGCGGACGTAACGACGCGTCCACGATCGATCCAATTTGCGCAACCGCTGAGGGTCCCCGCCCTTAGCCTCCGGTGGATCAGGCCATTCACCGGAGGCGGAGAGGTGCGTCGCGGTCGCTTCGCTCAGATCGCCGTCGTGGGCGTGTCGCTGGCAGTCGTGCTGGCCGCTGCCCCATCCGGGTCGGCAAGAGCCGCCTCGACGGTGCCGACCGCCTCCCTCGTCCTGGACGGGGTGCAGCTGTCGGTGACCGCCGGTATCCTGGGCGAGCTGAGCACATTCGATGCCGCGCCAGCCGGGAGCGCCGTCCAATCCGCATCCGCCACCGCTCAGGACCCGTACCGAGAGCTCACCGTCGAAGCCGTCCCCTTCGGGACCGAGGACGCGGACGATCCGGCCCTCGGGGTCGCGGCCTCCGGTGGCGCCGCCGGCGCCGCCACGAGCCTCCAGCAGTACCGCGTCTCGCAGAAGGCGACCCCGCTGCCGGCGGTCAGCGCGACCCTCTTCGGGGAGCAGGTTTCCGGTGCGGCCAACCTCCTCGACCTCCAGATCGACGGTCCCACGGCCTCCCCCGTGGTCGTGATCGACTGGGTCGCCGATGCCGGGCCGCGCCTCTGGGTGGTGCGGACGTCCCAGCAGCTCCCGGATGCTTCGACGGCGAGCTGGACAGCGGCGGAGGCCGAGTTCTCGGACGTGTCGGTCAGCGCCGCCAACCCCCTGGTGCCGACCACCGTCGGTGCCGTCCAATCCGCGGGTGATAGCTCCTCCTCCGGGACGGAGGAGGCTCCAGCCGCCGCGAATCCCACGGACGCGACGCCGGTCGCGTTCCCGTCCTGGTGGAGCGGCACCTGCGATACCAACGACTACCAGGCGGCCTCCGGGCAGCCCGCCTACCTGCTCAGCGCAGGGGCGGTCTGGGATGGTCTCGAGGCATGCGGGCCGCGTCCCGGATACAACGAGGGCCCGGACGAGAGCGTGGACCTGCCAGGCGCTCAGTGGAGCGTGCTCGAATGGGAGTGCGTCGAGCTGAGCATGCGCTGGATGTACCTGGCGTGGGACGTGGAGCCGTTCCCGGCCAACGGGAAGGGCGTCGTCTGGAACTACTCCGCCTTCCAGGCGCGGTACAACCCCTCGGGCCCGGCACTGGTCGCGACCGCCAATGACGGGTCGGGAGCGCTGCCCCAACCCGGCGACGTCCTCAGCTACGGGGCGACCACCACCTACGGGCACACGTCCGTCGTCACCGCGGTCGACGTCGACAGCAACGGCAACGGCAACATCAGCGTCCTGGAGCAGAATGCATCGCCGACCGGCTGGGACACCGTGCCGGTCAGCCAGTGGGTGCTCGGGGGATTGGACGGCGGCGTCAGCGGATGGCTCCACGACCCCGGTTTCTCCGTCTCCCAGCCGCGCAGCTCGACCGAGGAGGCGAGCCTCGGAAACGGCCGCACTGACGTGCTCTGGCGCGGCATGAACGGCGATCTCTGGAATGCCTACAGCCCTTCGCCTGGATCCTGGGAGGCGGCGGCCGACCTCGGCGGTGGCCCGCTCGGCTCCGACCCCCAGCCCATCGGCAGTGAGCCCGGTGTGCTGGATGTCTTCTGGCGGGGCACGGACAACGCACTCTGGCACATGTGGTACACGGGGGCCGGCGGATGGCAGGGTCCCCAGCGACTGACCGCGCCGGGCCTGTTAGCCTCCGCTCCTCATCCGATCACCAACGGCGCCGGGCGCATCGACGTGTTCTGGACCGGGGCCGATGGCAACCTCTGGTCGATCACCTACCTGCCCAGCAGCGGTTGGGGAACCGCGGCCTCTGACGGGGCCGGACCGCTGGGCTCGGATCCGGCGCCGGTCTGGGTGGCGCCCGGGGTGATCGACGTCTTTTGGGAGGGCACCGACCTGGGTCTGTGGCATGAATACTCGGTGAATGGCCACTGGTCGGGGCCCCAGAATCTGAGCCCGCTGCCGATGGGGTCACCGCCGACCGCCATCGCGACCGCGACCTACCAGGTCGACGTCTTCTGGGAGGGGACCGACTCCCATCTCTGGAGCATCTCCTACGACAACGGATGGCAGGCGCTCAGGGGCCTGGGCAGCGCCCCGCTCAGCTCAGAGCCGGAGCCGGACCTGATGGCGCCTGGCGTGCTGGACGTCTTCTGGGTCGGCCCGGCGACCAACCTCTGGCACCAGACTGACGTCGACGGCAGCTGGACCGCGCCCTCGTCGCTCGGCAACGGGCCCCTCACCACGACGCCCGCTGTGGTCTCCTCCACGTCCGGGATCATCGACGTCTCCTGGCGCGGCTCCGACGGCAACGTCTGGCATCTCGCCTACGACGGCGGCTGGCAGACGGCGGCGAACTGCCTCGGCGGCGGACCACTCCCGTAGGGCTGGCCCGCGTGGACTGCCGGATCGAGTTGGCCGCAACTCTGAGGTCACGGCCGAGGTAGACTCCCTCCCCACAGTGGATGCCCCCGAGGCCGCCGCCGGGGCGGTGAGCACCCCAGCGACCTCGCGCGGCCTGTCCCGCCGCCTGGACGACCTGAGACGGTGGGTGACTGATGATCGACCGCGGTTGGCCGTCATCGGATTAGCCGCGATCATGCTGATCGTCAACGCGGTCTGGATCTGGGTCAACCGCCACGGTGGGGGCGTCACCATCGACGAAGCCGGCTACCTCAGCTACTCCTTCGCCGACTACCACGCGTGGCAGGCCGGAGGCCTGACCGACGTCATCGGCACCGCGATTCACGAGCAGGTCCAGCCTCCACTCGTACCCCTCCTCACCGCCGCCGTGTATGCGGTCATCGGCCGGGCGAGCGTCATGGCCGCATTCGGGGTCGAGCTCCTTGCCTACGGCTCGATCCTGCTGGTCACGTACTCGATCGCCAAGGGGCTGGCGGGGAAGGCAGCCGGGCTCGTCGCCGCGATCGCCATCGCCTCAGCGCCGATCATGCTCGACTACTCTCATCTCTACATGTACGCGGTGCCTGCTGCGGCCTTCGCCTCACTCACCGTGTGGGCCGCTCTGCGCTCACAGCAGATGACCCGCCTTGGATGGTCGGTGGTCTGGGGGATCGCCCTTGGCGCCATGCTCGTATCACGCACTGTGACCATCGCCTTCGCTCCTGCCTTCGTCCTGCTTGCCCTGCTCGAGGTGGCGGTGTCGACTGAGCGCCTTCGATCTGCGATCGGACTGGCCTGTGGGACGGTCGCTGCCGCGATCGTGGCCGGGCCGTGGTGGATCGTCTCGGGAAGCGGCGCCTGGGCCTATCTCACATCCTTTGGCTATGGCGCCCAGAGCGCCGGCTATGGCCCGTCGCGCACCCTATTCTCGTGGTCGTCGTGGGTGAGTTTCCTGCAACAGAACGTCGATCTGTACATCTGGATTCCGCTCGGCGCGATCCTCGTGCTCGGTGCCGCGGCACTCGCAGTGAAGCTACTTCTCGCTCTCGGACGGGAGCGCGCGCACCTGTTCGTGCGCGTGGTGCGCTCGCCCTGGTTCTTCCTCACCTTCGTCGTCGTTGAGGGAGTCGTGGCTCTCGAATCGTCGCGGAACCTCGGCACCGGATTCCTGGCGCCGCTGGTGCCCGCGATGGTGGCGCTGGGTGTCGGAGCGCTCGTCTCAGTTGTTGCCAGGCGGAAAGGCGCGGTCATCGCGGTTGCCGTGCTCGTGATCGCGGCCTCGGTCCCCTCGTATCTGGCGAAGATGGCCCTGAACGGGCCCACCCATCAGCCCGTGGTGGTGGGCGTGCCCGTTCTCGGGCCGGTGACGGCGCTCGACGGTCGGAGCTACTTCGACCTGTATGTGCTTGCGGGCGGAGTGGCGGACGCCCGCGACCCGTCAGAATCAGCCTGGAGAATCGTGAACGCGGTTCTCGTGAGAGACGTCGACAGATTCATCTCGGGGACGCCGGGCCCTGTGGGAGTCGTCTTCGCATTCGACGAGTATCTGGTCAACCCCAACACGTTCACGCTCCGGGAGCTCCAGGTCGAGGACGCGGTTCCCGGCGTGGATCTCCTCAGTCCGTCCGCGGGTCAGTCCCCCGCCGACTACTCCGCAGAGATCACACGGGCTCTCGGGAGTGAGCACGCCGTACTGCTTCTCTGTACCGACCCGGCAGGCGTGATACCGCCCCAGCTCGAACAGGGATCCGTCGAGAAGGCGGCCCAGGGTCTTGGCTTCGCGCCCTACGCCTCGATCACCCTCCCGCAGCACGGCTTCCTCCAGGTATGGACAAGATGAGAGATGTCTGCAGTGGGTGAGCCGCGCGGGGGTTGGCGGCAGCGGCTGGCCCGAATCCTCTGGGGCGCCGGCTTCCGGCGAGGAGCGATGTCGGCACTGATCGTCGTGCTCGTGCAGGCGAGTGTGCTCGCCGTCACCTATCGAGCCGTCGTCTTCCACGGCAGGAGCCTGATGACGGGGATCTACGTGACCGGGGTGGAGGGGCAGGCGCTGGCATACGGATACCCCGGACCGCCAATCCAGGGATCGAACGAGATCGATTCCGGCGCATCGGCTTGGGCGTATGAGCCTCAGATCGCCAAAGCGCATCAGGAGGTTTCGGACGGGGAGCTTCCGCTGTGGGACGCGAACGTCATGCTCGGCGCACCGCTTGCCGCAGACGCTGAGGGCGGCCTGTTCAATCCGCTCACCTGGCCGCTCGTGGCCTCACCGACGCCCGCGACGTGGGACATCTGGCTCCTGCTTCGTCTGCTGAGCGCCGGCGTCCTGTGCAGCCTGCTGGCCCTCTACCTGGGACTGGACATGGTGCCTGCCCTCGTGGCAGGGAGCGTCTTCATGCTTTCCGGGGTCTTCGTGGAGCGGACCTCAACCATCCAGACGGGCATCATGGCCACGCTGCCCCTGGTGGTCCTTGGAGCGGAGGCGTGCATACGGCACCCGTCACGCTGGTCGAGCGGCCTCCTGGCCATCGCGATTGCCTGCACGGTGCTCTTCGGCATGCCCGAGGAGAGCTTCATGTGCCTGCTGCTGGGAGCGTCGTACTTCGTCGTTCGACTTGCCGCGCTCTGCCTGACCCGGGATCGGGGCGCCTGCATTCGCGCCGGGAGCGCTGCCGTTGGGGGTGCAGTCGTGGGGGTTCTGCTCAGCCTGCCACTACTCATTCCGTTCGAGGAGTATCTCAATCTCGCCTATACGGGTTTCGACGGTTCCCATAACGCCCTTCTTCTCGAGAATGCGAGCGAGCTGGTGAGCCTCATCGGGCCGCACTGGAATGTCGTGGGGCCCCACCACTTCTCCGGGACGACCGAACCCATCGACGAGTGGTTCGGTGTCGGAGCGGCTCTGCTGGCGGTGATCGGGCTTGGTTCCGGTGCCCTGCCGAGGAGCACACGCGGCGTCCTCGCGGTGAGCGCGGTGGCCGTCGAGGCCGCCATCGTGGGGTTCCCGAGCTGGTACCTTCAACTGGTCTCGGACGTCCCCATTCTCGGCAACATCTTCATCTGGGCGTACGGAGGCGTCATCGTCTCTCTTGGAGTGGCCATCCTCGCCGGGCATGGCCTCCACCGGATCCAGCAGCGCCGGGTCCGGCTGCGCTGGCTGGCGGTGGCCGCAGCGGTGGTCGTTGTCGTCGTCGTCGTCGGGGCGCCTGCCTACCTGAATGGCACACCGATCCGGTGGGGACAGGTTGGTATCAGCGGGGCGGTTCTCGTCCTCGTGGTCGTCGGAGCGGCGGTGGCCCGCCGGGTGGGGCGGTGGGGACGGATCGGCGGGACCGCGCTCGTGTGGGCGGCGGTCACCGGCGAGGTGATCTTCCTGGCAACACCCGAGTTTGCGTTGCCGCTTAGCTACGACCCCTACACAGCGACACCGGTCACAACCTACTTGGAGAGTGTGGATCCGTCCGGAGCGGGCCGCACGTACTCCTCGACCGGAATTCTCTATCCCACGACCAACCAGGCGTTTGACCTCGATGACATCCGCAACCTCGACCCGCTCTACATCGACCGGACATACGAGTACCTGCAGCGTTTCGTGGCACCTGGCCTGGGCGATCGCTTCGACGGCTTGAGCCCCAACACCGCCAACGTGGTCAACAATCCATTCTTCAACGTCCTCAATGTCAAGTACGTCCTGGAAGCGTCGCCGCAGGCTCAGAATGCCAGTGATCTGCCGGCGGATCAATACCAGCTGGTGGCCGTGACCGCCGACGGTGTTGGCATCTACCAGAATCTGGATGCCGCACCGAGGGCGCAGGTGGTGTTCGCCACGACGCGGGTGGGTTCGGAGAGCGCCGCAGTGTCGACGATGAGCCAGCCCGGGTTCGATCCGATGACGAGCGCTGTCGTGGAGGCCAGCGCGTCAACGCGCATCCCGTCCTCTGATGGGGTGCCGGTGGCGGCGACCATGGAGCTGTACCAGGACGATGAGGTGGTCATGCGGACCACGACCACCGAACCGGGAATGTTGGTCCTCTCCGATGCGTACTACCCGGGTTGGGTGGCTCAGGTCGACGGGAAGCCAGCGCAGATCTACGCGACCGATCTGGCGCTGCGTGGCGTGATCGTACCGGCGGGGACGCACACCATCGTGATGCGATACGAGCCGACCTCGGTCGTGGTGGGCGGCCTCGGGGCTCCGGCTGGGCTGGCGCTGTGGGGGATCGGTGGGTGGCTCGCTCCGGCCGGGCTGTATCTCATCCGCCGAAAGCGGCGCAGCTCCCACGGTGGTGCGGAGATCCAGCGGTCATCTCCCGGGGTCGTCTCAGCCCGTTGAGGGGAGGTGGCGCAGCAGCTTGGGCGCGGCGGCGATGAGCGCGGTCCACGTCAGCTCAGGGCTGAGTTGGGCGATGGTGACTGCCGGGGGCTGAGGGCGCGGACCGCGGCCGACGATCTCCTGGACGAATGCGCCGGGGTGTCGTGCCTCCACGAGCCGGCAGAGGAGTTCGTGGTATTCGTAGCCGAGAAGATCGGGAGACTCCGAGAAACCACCCACGTCGACGAGGACGGCCTGTCGGAGGAGAAGCGGAGCCGTCAGATAGGCGCGTCGCGCCAGTCGGCCCGGCTCCAGGGGCAGGGAGTTCCAGAGGCGGCCCGGCGCGTCGTCGGCCATCATCCCGTGCGCGACGGCCGGGGGTGCGTCGTGGGCAGCCCCTATCGCACCCAGAAGTTGCGAGATCGCACGAGGGAAGAGCTCGTGGCCGGTCTCGGTTATCAGCACGTATTCCGTGGCCACTCGCTCGAGGGCGGCGTTCAGGAGCTGCCCGCGTGACGGCCCGAAGTCGGCCCACCGATTCGGGGTCCGGCCCTCCACGACCAGGACCTCTTGAGGCGGGTCCGATTGACGGTCCAGGCTCCGCAGCGTGTGAGCCAGCGCAGCCGCGGTGCCGGGGACACTCACCACGATCGCTGTGACCGACTTCTCGGGTCGCCCAGAGGGAGGGTGGGTGGTGACGCGGACCCCGGCCGTCAGGTTCGCGGATCCGAGGACAGCCGCATGGAGATGGCGAATCGGCTCGGGCAGCGCCAAGGCCCAACTCGCCAAGGCGGGCAGTCCGTCATCCGGTTGCGGCGGCTCGGCCACGATCGGAAGCTCGGCGGAGGCATCCGCGGTCGCCGGGCGGCCGGGCTTCGGCCGGACACCTCGGGCGAGATCCTCCGCCACTTCGAGGAGCCGCACGGCCGACGGTCCCATATCCAGGCTCCGGCAGATCACGTACGCATCTCGCCGGACGCGGTTCAGGCGATCCGGGTGGCGCAGCAGGGCCTCGGCGGTGAGGGCGACGACCTCCGGGCGAGCAAGCAGGATGTGCTCGCCCGGGACGAGCGGCTCGTGGTCCGAGCTCTGCTCCGAGACGACGACGCAGCCGTTGCTCATCGCTTCGAGTACTCGCACCCACTCCAGGGAGCGGGACCCGCCCCGATGGAGGTTGATCAGCACCTTGCTCCGGGCAAGGTGCCTCAGTTTCGCCCCGCCCATGAGGAAGTCCTGCCTCGGTCGCGTCATCTGCTCGTGGGGTGGCACGAGCAGGCGGCAGTCCCATCGACTGAGCACCCCAGCCTGCCGCGCCAGGAGGCCGTCCCGTCGCGCGTCCGTCGTGCCCATGTAGGTGATGTCGATTGGCCGTGGGCGTTCTGCGTCTCCACCCCATGCATCCCATCGAGGACTGTAGCCGAGGGCAAAGCGTTCCACGGGAAGACCCCGACGTCGAAGCTCGATCAGGGAGTCGTGGTTGATGTCAAACAGCGCGCCGAGCCCGGCCCCGTGGGCTGCGCTGACCTCGAAGGTGGCGTTGCCAGGGTGCTCGACGCAGAAGCCGATCGTGCGCTGACGCTCGGCCATCCCCGGCTGCTCGCCCGCGGGCGTGAGCTGGAAGTACTCGTGGGGGATGACGACGTAGGCGTGAGGCTCGGCGATCGTCGGAAACCTTCCGACGTGAACCGAGACGTCGGCTCCCGCATTGGCGACCGCATCGCTCACCACACCGAGCAGCTCGTGCATGAACGCGCTCCCGCCGACGGCGGATACGAAGGCGATCCTCAATCCCCGGCTCCGCGAGTGGGGGAACCGCAGAGAGCGAGCCGTTGCTCCGCCTCGAGAAGGCTCAGGAGCGCCTCATCGCGCTCTCGCCTCACCCGCTCCAGGGCTGCAACAAGCCGGCGCCGCTCCTGGTCCGACGCGATGCCCTCGTCCGTCGACTCGTCGGGATCCGGCCGTGAACCTCGACCGGGGGGTTTGTTTGTACTCATCTCGGGCCGCATGGTGAGGTGGTGCCCTACCGCCGCCGGCGGCGAATTCGTCGCATCGTAGACCATGGGGTGACCTCGGTGCCGCTATACTGCCGCCGAGTATGGCCAGGCCGAGGCAGCTGCGCCGAGTTCTCCTGGTGGGGTGGGGCTTCTTGGGATCAGCCGTTGGCGAGCGGCTGGCTCGTGACGGCCGGTCCCTGGTCGCATTGACGCGCTCAGAGAACGTGGCAACCCGTCGCGCCCGGTCTGTGGGAATACAGATGGTCATCGGGGATGCCGCGGACTCAGCGGTCCTCGGGGAGGCCCTGGATGGCGTCGATCACGTCATCTGCGCGGCGGGCGGACTGCTGCCCCCCGAGGCCCAGGAGCGTCCGAAGGCGGATGCCGTGGCCACGCTCTCGCCGCTGCTCAGCCTCCTGGAGGCCCTGCGCAGGCGTGAGTCGGTGGGTCTGACCTACCTCTCCTCGGGGGGAACGGTCTATGGCGATTCGGCCGGCTCGACAGCACGCGAGACGGACGCGGTCGCTCCCATCTCCGCATACGGAGTCTCTCGCGCGGCCGCGGAGATGTATGTGCAGATGTACGGGCGGGCATATGGATTCCCCCTGCAGATCGTCCGCTGTGCGAACGTTTACGGGCCCGGACAGCCCGCCGAGCGCAGTCAGGGCGTGGTCGCCGTGTTTCTCCACCGGGTTGCCACCGGCCTTCCGCTCCGCATCGTGGGGGACGGGACGGCGATCCGCGACTACGTGTACGTCGGCGACGTCGCCGACGCGATAGCGGGGCTGGTCATCGGTCAGCATGACGCCGGAATCGTCAACGTGGGCTCCGGTCGGGGGCACACGGTCCTCGAGGTTGTGCAGCACGTGAGCAATGTCGTCGGGCGTCCGGCGGTTCTTGAGTTCCTTCCGCCCCGGCCCCACGATGTGCGGGCGATCGTCCTCGACATCGCCAAGCTGACCGGTCTCATCGATTACGCGCCGCTGAGCCTTTCCGAGGGCCTTCGCCGCAGTTGGCCGTACTCGGCGCGTGAGGCTCCGGCGCCCGAGGTGGCGCTCGCGACGGGAGCCGCGGCGGACCTGGTAGACCCGCATCATGGATCGGCTGTTTCGTAGGATCGCGCGGATTCCGCGCGGTGTCGGGAGGCGTCTTCGCCGGCGGTTGCGCGGGACCGGTGGGTCCATCGTCACCACCGTCCCCTCCGGCAGGGCCCTTCGTGGGTCTTTCGACGATCCCGCGGATCCAATCCTGACCCGGACCCTGCAGCGGTTCTCGGGCTGGTGCCTCGAGGGCAGGGACGTCCCGCAACGGTTGGAGCTGACGCTCAGCGGCACCGCCCGCATTGACGCTGAGGTGGGCAGCCAGCGACTCGATGTCCCCCTGAACCTGGGACAGCCCGAGGTGACTCCCGCCTGCGGGTGGGAGGCGTGGGTGGACTTCTCCGACTGGCCGCCGGGTGAGCTCACCGTCGTGGCACGAGCGTTTGGACACTCGGGTGACTCGGCGATCCTGGGGACCAGGGGCTTCTCGCTGGTCGGGACGCGCCTGGTGGGAGCCCTCGACGCCCCGCGCGCAGGCGCCGAGTTGAAGGACGAGCTGCTCGCCGTCCGAGGCTGGGCCGTGATCGACGGAGAGCCTGCCGCGCGCGTCGAGGTGAGCATCGACGGCCGGCTGCTCGGGCGTGCCCGTCTGTGCGTCCCCAGCATCGGGATGGCCCCGCCGCTGGTTCGCCGCTTCGGGAGCCTCGCCGGCTTTGAGTTCCGGGACGCCCTGCCCCCCGGCGATGGAGACTCCGTCGGGGTCACCGTCGACGTGACCAGCCGCCGCGGTCACCGGGAGGTCCTCGCCTCCCGGACGGTGCGCCGAGCCAAGTCCGTCGTCGCCGAGGACGAGAGGGAGGTGGCCACCCGCCTGCTAGAGCGGACGGAGCGGCTCATCCGCCGTTCGCGGCCGGCCAGGCGCGGTGCCCGGCCGTCGCTTCTCGTCTTCACCCATAGCCTGACCATCGGCGGTGGACAGCTGTACCTCAACGACCTGCTCACCTGCCTGGCCCCCCATCTGGGGCGGTGCACCGTGGTCTCGCCCGTGGACGGTGTCCTTCGCAAGGACCTCGACGCGCTCGGCATGGACGTCGTCGTCACGGGCAGCGTCCTCGACGCGCACCTCGAGAGGTACGAGGGAGACGTTCGCGACCTCTGTTTCTTCATCCAGGCCACCGATCCCGACATCGTGCTGGCCAACACCCTGGGATGCTTCCGCGCTGTGGACGCAGCCGTTCGTCTGGGCCTGCCCACGATCTGGAGCATCCACGAGAGCTTCGCTCTCGATGACTGGCTCGGTCTCAGCCTGGGAGACGGTTGCTGCCACCCCTACGTCAGGGAGAGACTGCAGGCGTCGCTCGCCGGCGCCACCAAGCTGGTGTTCGAGGCGGCGGCGACTCGGGATCTGGTCGTCTCCGGCATCGATGCGGCTCAGACGGCCGTGGTGCCGTACGGCGTGGACATCGACAGCATCGACCACTACGCAGCCTCATTCGACCGCACCGCCGCCAGAGCCGAGCACGATCTGGCGCCTGACGACGTGATCGTTCTGGCCGTCGGGGTGGTGGAAGCGCGCAAGGGTCAGGGACCTCTGATCCAGGCGTTCATCGAGGTGGCGTCTGTGCATGAACGGGCCGTCCTCGTTGTCGTGGGGGACCATCCGTGCGAACTCTCAAGGACCTTCCACGACCTGATCGATCGCTCCGGGGTGCGCGACCGCGTGCGCCTTGTGCCCATCACGGAGGACATCTGGGAGTGGTACGCGATGAGCGACGTCCTCGTCACCGCAGCCGACATCGAGTCCCTTCCCCGCACCATGCTCGAGGCCATGGGCTTTGGCCTGCCAGTGCTGTCCACCGACGTGTTCGGCGTACCCGATGTCATCGACGATGGCGTCAACGGGTGGCTCTTTCCTGCCCGCGATTGGGACGGCCTTCTGGCTGGCCTCCACCGAGTGCTGCGGATGTCTCGAGAGAACCGTCTGGCCGTCGGGGAGGCGGGCCGGGAGACGGCCCGGCGAGATCACCGTCGAGAGGGCTATGGCGAGGCGTATCGGAAGATGATCGATCAACTGGCGGGAGTAACACCCAGGGCATGACGGGCTCGGGACCGGAACCCCATTTCACGGTCGTCACCCTGCCCGCCTACAAGGCGGAGGGCACTCTCGAGCGCACCGTGGGCGCCCTGCCGGCGGGAAGCGCCGACCATATCCTGCTTGTCGATGACGCCTCTCCGGACGCGACCGTGGACGTGGCGCGGCGACTCGGGATCGACGTCCGGGTCCATGATCGCAACCGCGGCTATGGTGCCAACCAGAAGACGTGCTATCGCGAGGCCCTCGACCTGGGTGCGACGGTCATCGTCCTCCTCCACCCGGACTACCAGTACGACCCGTCAGCCGTGCCGGCGCTCGTGGCTCCGATCGTCGCGGGCGTCGCCGACTTCACCTTCGGATCCCGTTTCGCCTGCGCGGGAAACCCGCGCGCTGGCGGCATGCCCGTCTTTCGCTACTGGGGCAACCGCTTCAGCACGGTGGCGGAGAACCTGCTCCTTGGCACCCATTTCACCGAGATGCACTCGGGCATGAAGGCGTACAGCCGGCGCTTCCTGGAGGCCGTCCCGTTCGAATCCTATTCGGACGACTTCGTCTTCGATACCGAGATCCTGGTGGCCGCCGTCGTGGGCGGGTTTCCGATCCAGGAGGTGGCCATCCCGACCCGGTACACGCGGGAGTCGTCGTCGATCAACGTCGGCCGATCGCTGGAATACATCGGCCGCAGCCTCGAGGCCTGCTGGCGCGTGTCGGGGACCAGGCGCAGGCAGCGACGTCGGGAGGCGGTCACGCGACCTCGCTGACCTCGGTGGCGACGCATCCGGGAGCGGGTGCGACAGGCGCCGTGGCAGTCGCGAAGACGTCGCGGTCTCAGCGTCTCCCCCCATCGACCGGGGCAGCGGCAGGGACGACCGCCATCCTGCCGGTGTGATCGGTTCTCCCGAAGAGGATCGGCCTGTCCGTCGTGGAGAGGAACTCCTCCACCGCCTTCCGGGACCCAGCCCAGTCGCCGAAGTCGTCGATGATCAGCACGCCGTTGGGCACCAGGCGAGGCATCAGATGGAGCAGCTCGTGCTTGGTGGACTCATACCAGTCCGTGTCGAGCCGAAGGACGGCGATCTCCCCCGGTGCCTCACGCGGCACGGTGTCCTCCACCCGACCCTTCACGTAATGGAGGCGGTGTGGCGGATATCCCGTGGTCCCCATGTTGGCGCGGACATCGTCGAGCGACGCGTACGCCCAGAGCCATGAGGTCTCCCTGTCGGCGTGAGCCAGCAGATCCTCCGCCCGCACTCCGGCGGGATCCCGGTCCACGTCCGCCGGGGGCGGCATGCCCTCGAAGGTGTCAAAGAGGTACAGGTCGCGGCTCCCGGGGCCCGCTTCGAGTGCGGTGAGAGCCGCCGCCATCATGGCTCCCCCCCGCCACACTCCGCACTCGACGATGGCACCGGGGATTCCTCGCCGCTCCACATACAGCACCGCGTCGCGAAATCCGATGATGCGGGCGGGCGACAGCATGGTGAATCCCTGCACGGCGGCCACCACCGCCTGCTCCCGGCTGTCGAGCGAAGCCCGGAAGCCCCCGCTTCCCGCACCCAGCCTGTAGGCCAGCTCGGCGCGCACGTCTTCGAGGTGTTGATGAAGTGATGGGGCGATCTGGTCCATGCCGCTCCGCAGGTCGTCGATGTGCGTGTGGAGCGACGGCGCGATCTGGGACATGGCGCCGCTCAGCCCGTCGATGCCGGCGCTCAGTGAGGCGAGGCTCGGGCCCGGCTCGGGGGAGGTCGCCTGCGCGGCCCCCCTTCTCTGGCGATGGACGTTCACCGGCGGACGGACATCCGCAGGGTTTCGTGGACCATGGCTCTCCGGTTGGTGCGGTTCTTGCGCGGCTTTGGCGCCCCGGGGCGCACCCTGGATGTTACACGCAGCGCGAGCAGGCCGCCCCGGAGCTCCGGCTCAGAATCCGCCTCGGCCGGGGGTCAAGGAGCGGTCGCCACGACGGAGTAGTCCAGCGGCAGCAGCCACTGAGCGTCGAAGTCCGAGAAGGATCCGATCAGCGACGCGAGCTGGGTCATCGTTTGGGCGATGAGACTGCGCTGCTCATCGCGGCCGTCCGGCTGACGTCCGATCATCCATCCCAATTCCGCAACCAGCTGGGCGAGTGTCGAGAACGCGTCGCTCAGAGGGACGATATCGATGTCGCTGAAGCCGGCGCGCTCGAGCAGATAACGCAGGCCATGCGGGGTGTACCGGTAGTAGTCGTGGGGTTGCTCGTGGAGGTACCAGACGAGCGGCGCAGTCATCCACAGCCTGCCCCCCGGCCTGAGGAGGCGGTGGAACTCGGTCAGCACCGCCAGGGGCTGCGGCACGTGCTCGAGGACCTGGGTGCACAGGATCGCGTCGACGGTGTCGTCACCGAGGGGGATGCTGTCGGCCGGAGCGCGCAGGTCGGGCGGCGGGTCCGGCCGGTAGGTGGAATTCTCCCAGTCGCACGTGACGTAGCTGACGTGCGGGAACAGCTCTCGGAACGGCGCATCGCCGGCCCCCACGTCGAGGACTGTCGATCCCGGCGCGACACCTTCAGCCGCGCGGCGCAGAAACGCGAGGTGGGGTCCCCGGGCCAGCGGTGCCCCATCGATGAAGGTCTGCAGGGCGTCCGAGACCGGCTCAGCCACCGTGCCATCTTATGGGCGCGACGAGCCTCCACGCAACGGCATGCGGCGGTCCCTCGACCACCGCGAGCGCCGCCCGAGGTGCTCCGCCCCTGGAGAAGCGGCCTCGGCCGTGGGCTGGGAGACGGCCCGGCTCGGCCCGACGGACGCGGGGACCGCCGGGAGTGTCTCCTGCTAACGTCGCCCGTGTGGACCCGGCACGGGGGGCCCTCAGGAAGGTTCCCGAGATCACCGCCTACTTCTGGATCGTGAAGGTCCTGACCACGGCGATGGGTGAGGCGACCTCCGACTTCCTCGTGCATGCCATCGACCCCTTTGCGGCGGTGGCTCTGGGGGCGCTGGGATTCACCCTGGCCATGGCGCTCCAGCTCTCCGCCCCCCGTTACGTCGCCTGGGTGTACTGGCTGGCGGTGGTGATGGTGGCCGTCTTCGGGACCATGATCGCCGACGCCACCCACATCGAGCTGGGCGTGCCCTACGCGGCGTCATCGGCGGTCTTTGCCGCGGTCTTGGTGGGCGTCTTCGTGGCCTGGTACCGCACCGAGGGGACGCTGTCGATCCACACCATCCTGACCCTCCGCCGCGAGGTCTTCTACTGGGCCACGGTCTGCGCCACATTTGCCCTCGGCACCGCCGTCGGTGACATGACCGCGTCGACATTCCGCCTCGGGTATCTCGCATCCGGCATCCTCTTCGCGGTGGTGATCGCGGTCCCGGCGGTGGCCCACCGCTTCGTCGCTCTCAACGCGGTGGTCGCCTTCTGGTTCGCCTACATCATCACCCGCCCCCTGGGAGCCTCCTTCGCCGACTGGATGGGCGTGCCTCGCGCACTGGGTGGCCTCAACTGGGGCAGGGGCACAGTCAGCCTGACACTGACCATCGTGATCGCCGGCTTCGTCGCCTATCTGACCATGACCCGGATTGATGTCGGGGAGAGGACGAGCGCGCTGTCCGGCGACGTGGTCTGACGCCTACAGGAATCCGACCAGCTCCTCGACCAGACCCAGGAGCGGCCCCGCCTCCACAGGCTTGCTGACCACCGCGGCGGCTCCGAGCTGATAGGCGCGGTCGCGGGACAGGGTGTCGCCCGGGTCGGCGAGAACGACCACCCCGGCGGGTGGGCAGTCGGCGGTGAAGCGGATGGCCTGCAGGAACTCGAGCCCGTCGGTGTCCAGGCTGACATCGAGGAGAAGCACCTGGGGCGCGAAGGCCGGCAGCTCGGTGCGCAGCTCCCGGACGGCTCGCACCCAGCGCACCTCGTGGCCCGCCTCGCGAAGCGCAAGGATCAGTGGTCGCGCCACGATGCCCTCGTCTTCGGCCAGCAGAATGCGCACGCCCACCATGCCACGGATCCTAGCCGCACGCATGACGGTCATGCCACGCAGCCCTCACAGCCGCTATGCTGACCGCGGAATGGGCTGGGCGCGGCCGAAGATCCCCGTCGTGAGACGCCGCCGTCGCGGTGGCGAGGACGCCCCCCGCCTCGCCGTCGTGTCGGAGGCCCAGTCCACGAGCCGAGCGGCGAGCCGTGTCCTCGTGGACGCCTCCACTCGCACCTTCTGGTCGCGGGGCGCCGAGGGCCCGGTCACGCTCGTCGAGTCCGACACCGGAGTCGCCGCACGCCCGCTGCGCGACCGCGTCCGTGCGATGGTGGCGGCGCACGACAGTGGCCAGAGACGCAGCGGTGTCCGGCCGTCCGGAAACCCCGCCTTCAGCGAGGCGCTCTTCGTCGAGCTGATCCGTGGCGGTCAGCACGCGCGCGCATTCGCCCTGCTCGCGCCCGAGTGCCAGCTCCTCTGGGGAAGCGTCGAACGCTTTGCCGCCGCCCACGGCGAGCCGTCGCTCCGCCGGCTGGAGGGCGTCAACGTCGTCGCCGTCCGCCATCTGGACGAGTGGATCGATCCCCATCAGGGCGACGTTCACCGGCAGGTTGCCGAGCTGGACGTCCAGTACAGCTTCGACGCCGGGCAACGCCGTGTGCAGCTGTCACGGACCGTGCATCTGGTGGCATTCGAGGGGCGCTGGCGCTCCCTCTCCTACCCGGTGGAGGCCGCGGTCGCCTCCTGACGCCGGGGTGGCGCTGCCGCCGGCGGAGCGGGCCGTGAACCTCCCCAGGCTCGACTCGTCCCCGGCCACCCGGACGGATCGTCACCTCGCCCACACGGTCCGGAAAGGTCCGGCTCCGTAGAATGCTCGGATGATCTCCGCCGCGGTGCTCCGCAGTCGACCCGGCCCGCTCGCGGCCACCCGCGCCGAGCTGTTCGACATCGAGATGCGGGCGCGGTTCCGCCGGGACCGGCTCTTCCGGTCGCGGCTGCGCCTCCGGGAATCCGACACCCTCCTCGACCTGGTGGAGGAGTGCCGCATCCGCGGCATCCGTCCTCTTCCCCCCGCGCTCTGGAGCGCCGTGGTCCGTCTGGTGGGGACCGTGGAGCCCGCGCTCCGTGACGAGCTGGGGATCGACCGTGGCGCCGACCACGTGAGCGACGTCCTCTTCGCCGCCCAGGAGATCCTCCAGGAGGAGGCCCGGCAGGAGCGGCGGCCTCAGCTCGCTCCGATCATCCCCCTCTTCCCCGCCGGCTAGGCGGCGCCGGACCGGCCTCCGACCCCATGCCCTGGGAGATCACGGTCGCAGGCACCGTCCACCTCGACGACATCACGACCCCCCACGGGCGGCGGTCCCGGCAGCTCGGCGGCTCAGCCCTGTATTTCGCCCTCGCCGCGGCGCCCCACGCCCGGGTCCACCTCAACTCCATCGTGGGCGAGGATGCGCAGGCAGAGCTGCGCCGGACCCTGCACGGCCTCCCGGTCGACCTCGGCGGGCTCACCGTGAGCCACCACCCCACCTTCCGCTGGCACGCCGTCCAGGACTTCCGGCGCTGGGTGGCCGAGACCGTAGCCGAGGAGCCCGGCTGCGAGTCCGAGTGGCGACCGCGGCTCAGCCCCGAGGCGGCCCGCGCCGAGGTGCTCTTCCTGGGCAGCATGAGCCCGGGGCTCCAGCGGGAGATCCTCGCCCAATCGTCGGCTCGGCTGATCGGGCTGGACAGCATGACCTGCTTCACCGGACCGGAGCGCGACGCGGTGCGCGAGCTGGTGAGCGGTTGCGACATCGTCTTCCTCAACCGGGCCGAGCTGAGCAGCCTGGTCCCCGAGGCGCCGGACTGGCAGGCGGCGGCGGCGAGCCTGCGGGGTCGGGGGCGGCTGCGCGCCGTGGTGGTGAAGGGCGGGCCGCAGGGGGCGGTCCTGGTGACCTCCTCGAGCACCCTGGTGAGGCCGCCGGCGTCCGTCGACGCCGTCATCGACCCGACCGGTGCGGGGGACGCGGTCGCCGGAGGCTTCCTCGGCCTCTGCGCGGCGGCCGAGCGGGGCGACGACGGCTTCTTCCCCGTGGCCCTCGAGGAGGGCCTGGGCCGCGCTGCCGCCGCCATCGGCACCTTCGGCACCGAGGGCCTCCGCCGGCTCGCCGTCGAGACCGCCTGACCGCCTCTCCCTCGTCATCTCCTCGAAAGGCGGCCGGGGTAGAGTGGAGGCATGTTCATTCGCTACGGATACGGCGGCGTCGGTTTCCCCCTCTGGTTCAGCATCATCGGGCTGGTCCTCTTTGCCCTGATGATCGGCTCGATCGTCTGGCTGGTCTTCACCCTCAGCCGGGCGGGGCGCCACGCGGGCATGCGCTGGTACGCGGGCGGCGGTGGATACGGCCCCCGGTCCCACTCCCCCGCGCTCCAGGAGCTTGACCTCGCCTACGCCCGCGGCCAGCTGACCCGGGACGAGTACTTCCGGCGCCGCGCCGACCTCGTCGGCTGGGGACCTCCTGCCGGACCGCCCGGCTACGCCGCCGGCCCCGGACCGGCTCCCCAGGGCCCGGGCGACGGGGACCCCGGCGCACCCACCTCCGCATAGGCGTCGTCGCCGGCGTCAGCCCGTCACGGCGCCGACGCCGTACCAGACGGTGACGCCGCCCGTGGCGGTGCCGGGAGTCCCGAGCAGCTCCGTCATCAGCCGCACCACCTGGGCCGCTCCCGCCGAGGGGCCGACGATCACCGTGGTCACGTCGTGGGCGCGCAGGTCGGCCAGGTACGCCGCCCGCTGTGACGTCGAGAGTGAGCCCGGCGCGGGCACGCCGAGGTCTCCCACCGACTTCAGCTCCTGCCCCAGCGCGTCCGGGTCGGGGCCGATGAGACTCCCGTGCGGGATCGGGGTGTAGACGATCCCGAGCTGGGTCTTGAAGGCGAGGTCCGACATCGCCTCCCAGAGCTCGGGGGGATAGTCCATCGAGTTCTTCCCGTAGGGGGTCATCAGCACCGAGCCGGTCGCCGGCAGCCGCTGGGCGGACCCGTCGGTGAAGAAGGCCGGGATGTCGAGCCGGCTCGACTGGATCGGCAGGGTGGGGACCAGGGGGATCACGGCCACCAGGACCGCGGCCAGCCCCGCGATCCGCCACCGGCGGGACGCCTCCAGCACGCGGTCGAGGAGCACGGCCACGATCACCGCCAGCGCCAGGTAGCCCGCCACCATCAGGCGCACGGGCAGGAGACTGTCGATGATCGGCAGCTTGGTGGCGATCAGCCAGGGCAGCCGGATCCCGGTCGCAGCCCCCTGGATCCAGAGGTGAGCGCCCAGCGACAGGATCATGGCGCAGCCGAGCGTCACCGCCGCCGCCACCACCGCGGGACGGTGGCGCATCCAGGCGGTCACGCCGATCGCGAGGATCAGGAGCGGAACGCCGATGTACACGCTCGAGTCGAAGACGGCGGTGCGGCCACCGAGCAGCTGGAGCGCGCTGGGGATGACGAAGGACGCCGGACGCGCGACGAAGACGTCGCCCTGGAGGGCGCCGGAGACGCGCTGCGGCCCGAGCAGGGCGAAGTAGAGGGGGTAACCGGCCAGAACCGCGAATACCGCCAGCGCCGCGGCGGCGGCGTGCAGCGCGTACCCGGCCCGCTCCCGGAGCCGGGCTCGGAAGACGACGGCGAGGGTGATCAGCGCCGGGATGCACATCACCACCGAGATCGCCAGCAGCTCCGTGCCGGTGAGGAGCTGGGCGGCGGCCGCCAGCCCGAGGAGGCCTCCGATCAGCCAGGCTCGGCGCCGCTGGCGCACCAGGATCTCGTCCAGGAAGAGGACGAGCAGGGGAGGGAAGACCGCCACGAAGATCTGGGCGTGCACGGTGATCTGGCTGGCCATGAACGGGCTGAACTGGTAGAGCAGTCCTCCGGCGGCGGCCGAGACCCAGTGCCGCGCGTAGCGCCGGACGGCGAGGAATGCGCACCAGCCCGAGAGCCACATGCTGAGGAGGGTCAGCAGGTTGTAGGCGACGATCGGGCCCCAGAGGACGGTGACCGGTGACAGCACCAGCGACGGGAAGAGGATCGACGAGTTCCACATCAGGTTGACGCCGGTCGGGTAGTGGAGGTAGCCGGTCATCAGCGGGTTGAGGTGGTGACCGAGGGCGAAGGGCATCCACTGCAGCGCCCAGATCGAGAGCGAGGGGTCGCCGGTGGTGCCGACGATGGTGCCGTGGCCGGTGAACAGCCCCGGCCACATCGCCCCCAGCGCCAGCGCCAGGAGTAGGACGGGGGCCGCCGCCGCCCGTGCCACGCGGAGCCCGCGACCGGCCCCGGCCCCCGGATCCGCTGGTCGCGCGGCTCCCGTCGCGAGCTGGTCGCTCATGACCCGGTCAGCGTGGGCGCGCGGGTCGCCAGCCCCGGTAGCGTGCCAGGGCCCGGATCGCCCTGACTCCGTCCATCGCGGTGAGCTTCTTGCCCTCGGCACGGGAGCGCGCGGCGTAGGTGATCGGGACCTCGTAGATGCGGTGACCGGAACGGAGCAGCTTGGCGGTGATCTCGGGCTCCAGCTCGAACCCGCGAGCCTCGAGGTGGAGGGAGAGGGCGACCTCCCGGGGCATCACCTTGTAGCCGGTCTCCATGTCCGAGAGGTAGCAGTTGTAGATGACGTTGGTGGCGAGCGTCACCAGCCGATTGCCGATCACGTACCAGTACGAGTAGGCGGTGTGGCTGCTGAAGGCCCTGGATCCGTAGACGACCGTCGCCCGCCCGTTCCGGATCGGCTCCAGGAGGTGGGGGTAGTCCGCGGGGTCGTACTCGAGGTCGGCGTCCTGGATCAGCACCACCTTTCCCCGCGCGTGCCCGAGGGCGGTGCGGATCGCCGCCCCCTTCCCCTGGTTGACCTGGTGGCGGTGGGCGTGCACCCGGGGATCGGAGGCCGCTCGTGCCTCCATCAGCTCCCATGTGTTGTCGGTCGAGCCGTCATCCACCAGGATCAGCTCCAGGTCGACCGGGGAGGCGAGGACGGCGTCGAGGACCTGAGAGATGGTCCGCCCCTCGTTGAGGGCGGGCATCAGGACCGAGAGGAAGGGTGCGTCCATCGGCGCGGGCATCCTACCCCAACACCGCGGCCTGCCCGGCCTGTCCCGGCGATCGTCCCGGCTCGGGGTCGCTCCCCCGCCACCAGGCGACGGTCCGGGCCAGGCCCTCCGCCAGCGGGACGCGGGGCTCCCACGCGAGCAGCTCGCGGGCGACGGCGATGTCGGGTCGCCGGCGCCGGGGGTCGTCGACCGGCAGCGGCTCGAAGACGATCTCGCTCCCGCTGCCGCACAGCTCGCGGACCGTCCGGGCCAGCTCCAGCATGGTGATCTCGCTCGGATTCCCGATGTTGACCGGCAGCGCGCGATCGCTCGCGAGCAGCCGGAGGATGCCGTCGACGAGGTCGTCCACGTAGCAGAGGCTCCGGGTCTGGGAGCCGTCGCCGAAGACGGTGATCGGCTCGCCGGCGAGCGCCTGGGTGAGGAATGCGGGTACCGCGCGCCCGTCATGACGCCGCATCCGCGGCCCGTACGTGTTGAAGATCCGGACGATGCGGGTGTCCACACCGTGGTGGTTGTGGTACGCCATGGTGAAGGCCTCGGCGGCGCGCTTGGCCTCGTCGTAGATGCTTCGCGGCCCGATCGGATTGACGTGTCCCCAGTAGGTCTCCGGCTGGGGGTGGACCTCCGGGTCGCCGTAGACCTCGCTGGTGCTGGCGAGCAGGAAGCGCGCTCCCTTGGCCATGGCCAGACCCAGGGCCCGGTGGGTGCCCAGGGTGCCCACCTTGATGGTCTGGATCGGCAGCAGCGCGTAGTCGATGGGGCTGGCCGGTGACGCGAAATGGAGCACGGCGTCGACCGGGCCGTCCACATCGAGATACTCGGTGACGTCCTGCTCCCGCAAGCTGAAGGCTGGGTTTCCGCTGAGGTGAGCGAGGTTCCCCGGGCTGCCGGTGACGAGGTTGTCGAGGGCGACCACCTCGACGCCACGTCCGAGAAGGTGGTCGCAGAGGTGCGAGCCGAGAAACCCGGCTCCTCCCGTGATCACGACGCGCTGCATGCGCCAGGTGTTGCCGGACATCGCGACGATCCTAGCGTGGTCTCAGGGATGGACGTCGAACCAGACGATCACCCCGCCGGTGCTGACCCCGGGCTCACCCGTCAGCTCGGTGAACAGCTGCGCCTCCGCACCCTCGCCGCTCGAGGGACCGACGACGATGGCGTCGACGTCGTGGGCGCGCATGTCCCCCAGGTAGGTCTCACGCAGGGAGGATGAGAGCGTCGGCACCGTCGCCCCGCTGCCCAGCGCGGTCAGCTCCTGCCCCAGGGCGTCGGTATCGGGGCCCCATTCAGGTCCGCGCGCTCCCGGGGTGAAGACCATGCCGATCTGGGTCTTGAAGGCCATGCCCGAGGCCGCCTGCCACACCTCGGGGGGGTAGTCGGGAAACACGCCGCCGTAGGGGGTCATCAGCACCGAACCTGTGGTCGGGAGCCGGCTGGCGGCACCGTCGGTGAAGAAGGGGGGGATCACGTACTGGCCCGAGGAGATCGGCAGCGACGGGATGAGGGGCACCAGCGCCACCAGGGCAACGGCCAGGCCGGTGACGCGCCATCGTGGGGTCGCCTCGAGCACCCCGTCGAGGAAGGCGGCCATGATCACGGCCAGGGCCAGGTAGCCGGCGACCATCAGGCGCACCGGCAGGACGTTGTCGAGCACCGGAAGGTTCTGGGGGATGATCCAGGGCAGCGGGATCCCGGTGGCGGCGCCGTGGAGGGTGAGGTTGCCACCCAGCGCCAGCACCACGGCGCAGGCGACCGTGACCGCCGCGGCCACCACGACCGGGTGCCGCCGCATGCGGATGGTGACGACCACCGCCAGGATCAGCAGCGGGACGCCGATGTACACGCTGGAGTCGAGGACGGTGGAGGGCCCGCTGATCAGCTCGAAGGCCGACGGGACCAGGAAGGACGTCGGCCGGGCGACGAAGCCCGCGCCCTGGAGCGCGCCCGAGACCCGCCCGGGTCCGCGGAAGAGGATGTAGAGGGGATACGCCGCCAGGATCACGAAGGTCGCCGCGGCGAATCCGGCGGCTCTGATGACGTAGGGCATCCGCTCCTGGAGCCGGGCGCGGAAGATCGCCGCCAGGGTGATGAGCGCCGGGACCGCCATCAGCACCGAGATGGTCAGCAGCTCGGTGCCGGTGAGCAGCTGGGCCGCGGCCGCGACCCCGAGCAGGACGCCGATCAGCCAGGCCCGGTGGCGCTGCCGTACCAGGATCTCGTCCGCGAAGAGCAGGAGCAGGGGAGGGAATACGGCCACGAAGAGGTGGGCGTGGCCGGTGATCTGGACCACCATGAACGGGCTGAACTCGTAGAGCAGCCCCCCCGCCAGCGCGGAGACCCAGTGCCGCGCGTACCGTCGCACCGCCAGGTAGGCGCACCAGCCGGAGAGCGACATCCCGAGGACGGTCAGCACGTTGTACGAGACGATCGGGCCGAAGAGATCGGTGACTGGGGTGAGCACCAGCGCGGGAAAGAGAATCGACGTGTTCCACATCAGGTTGGCGCCGGTCGGGTAGTGGAGGTAGTCGGTCACCAGGGGATTGAGGTGGTGGCTGAGGGCGAAGGGCAACCACTGCAGCGACCAGATGAAGATGGAGGGGTCGCCGGTGTTCCCGACGATGGTGTCGTGCCCGGTGAAGAGCCCGGGCCAGAGCGCCGCCAGCGCGAGCGCCAGCAGGAGGACGAGGGCCAGCGCGCCCGCGGCGGGCGATGGCAGGCCCCGACGGCGCCGTTCGACGACCTCGCCAGGCGCCATCTCGACCGGACGGGCCGGGCCGACCGGTCCCCCGGACGGTGGGGTCGGGTGTGCGCTCATCGTCGCCGGATCATATCCACCCGGCGGCTGGGCGCCGGGTGGCCGGTCACCGGTGGGGGGCACCCGGCCGCTAGAGTTCAGCAATGCCCTCTCATGCCGACGACCACATCGTCTGCATCATCGGCGCCGGCTACGTCGGGCTGGTGACCGCGGCGGGTCTCGCCGAGGCGGGTCGCGAGGTCCGGGTCGTCGAGGTCGATGCCGCGCGCCGGGCGGCCGTGGCGGCGGGGATCTCGCCCATCTTCGAGCCGGGCCTCGACGAGGTCCTGAGCGCGGTGGTCGCCTCGGGCAGGCTCCGGGCTGTCGAGACCATGAGCCAGGGGGCCGCCGGGGCTGGGATCGTCATCATCGCCGTGGGCACTCCGCCCACCCCCGACGGCGAGGCTGACCTCTCCCAGGTGCGGCAGGCCGTCAACCAGGCCCTGGCCGAGGTCGCTCCCGGAGCCGTCATCGCGATCAAGAGCACGGTGCCCCCTGGCACGACACGAGCCCTGGCTCGCGACTGCAGCCGTGACGACGTCGCCTTCGTCATGTTTCCCGAGTTTCTCCGCGAGGGCTCCGCCCTCGAGGACCTCCGCCACCCCAGTCGGGTGGTGGTCGGAGGCGAGGACGCCGCGGCCGTGAAGCGGGTCGCTGCGCTGCTGGGCGGTCCCGCCACGACGCGACTCCTCTGCGACAGTGTCAGCGCGGAGCTGGTCAAGTACGGGTCCAACGCGTTCCTCGCCACCAAGATCAGCTTCATCAACGAGATGGCCCAGCTCTGTGAGCTGACCGGTGCCGACATCGAGCACGTGGCCGACGGGATGGGCCTCGATCCCCGCATCGGCCGCAGCTTCCTGAGCGCAGGCCTCGGCTGGGGCGGCTCGTGCTTCCCCAAGGACGTTCGCGCCCTGGAGACTTCGGCCGGATACCACGGTCAGAGCTTCTGGTTGCTCAAGGCGGCCATCGAGGTCAACAGCCAGCAGCGGCGCCGATTCACGGCCAAGCTGCTCCAGGGACTGGGGGGGAGCCTGGAGGGGCGGACGGTGGCCATCCTCGGCCTGGCGTTCAAGCCCTTCACCGACGACATGCGCCAGGCACCCGCTCTGGAGGTGGTGCGCCAGCTCGAGGACCTCGGAGCCCACGTCGTCGCCACCGACCCGGTGGCGCTCGATCGGGCGCGCCCCCTGCTGCCGAGGACACGTCTCGTTGCCGACCCCTACGCGACCGTGACCGGTGCCGACGCGGTCGGGCTGGTCACCGAGTGGCCGGAGTACCGGGATCTGGACTGGCCCCGGGTTCTCGGGCTGACGCGGGGGAAGCTCGTGGTGGACGGGCGCAACTGCTTGGACGGCCGGGCGATCACCGGTGCCGGAGGCGTCTACGTCAGCATGGGACGGCGCACCCGCGGGCTCCCCGCGGCCCTCCCCGGGGCCGCCCCCGAATCCGCCGCCACCTCCGTGCCCCCCCTCCCCCTCGGCTAGGAATCGTCACTCCACCCTCGGGGGCGTCGCCGGTGGCTGAGGGCGGAGCGCCGCTGCCGGGGCGGGGGTGGGAGAATCCGCCCCGAAGGATGATGGCGCGGCTTCGACCCGGGAAGAATCTGACCCGGCTGCTCACCCCCGGCCTCCATGTGAAGCGCTGGCTGCTTCTGCTCATGGTCGGGATCGTGATGATCAGCCTCGCGTTCGGCTATGTCCTGCGCGACGTCTACAAGACCGGAAGCTACCCGTCGTGGGTCCAGACCATCACCCTCCAGTTCCTTCCCGAGACCATCCGGGGAATCCTCTTCCTGGGCATCGGGGTGGCCATCATCGGGGTCAGCTTCTACTTCCTGGGCAAGTCGGTGCTCGGGCCCTTCCTCCCCGGTGGCACCGGCGAGGGTGGGTTCGTCCAGCAGCTCTACGCCTACCGGCTCCTCTCCAAGGGCCCCCGGGTGGTCGCGATGGGGGGCGGCACCGGGCTCTCCTCGCTGCTCCGCGGCATCAAGAAGTACACCGGGAACATCGTGGCCATCGTCACCGTCGCCGACGACGGCGGCTCCAGCGGCCGGCTGCGTGACGAGTTCCGGGTGCTGCCTCCGGGGGACTTCCGCCAGTGCCTGACCGCGCTCGCCGAGACCGAGCCGCTGATGACCGAGCTCTTCCAGCATCGCTTCTCCGGCGAGGGCGAGCTGGGCGGCCACTCCTTCGGCAACCTCTTCATCATGGCCATGGCCGAGATCACCGGCGACTTCGAGCACGCCATCCGGGAGTCCGGCCGGGTCCTCGCCGTCCGCGGAGCCATCGTCCCGAGCACGCTCACCGACGTGGTCCTCTGTGCCACCGCGGGCGAGGAGCTGAGGGTGGGGGAGTCCAAGGTCCCGGTCGGTGACGGCCGGATCGACCGCGTCTTCCTGGAGCCCGCCGCGCCGCCGATCAACCCGGAGGCCGAGGCCGCCGTCCTCAACGCCGAGATGGTGATCATCGGTCCCGGCTCCCTCTACACCTCGATCCTTCCCAACCTGCTGGTCGACGGCATGGTCGAGGCGCTCCGGGCCAGCCCCGCGGTCAAGGTCTACGTCTGCAACGTCGCCGGCCAGCCGGGCGAGACCTTCGGTTTCACGGTGAGCGAGCACCTGGAAGCCATCCAGGCGCACGTCGGCAACAACCTCTTCGACTACGTCGTGGTCAACAGCAACGTCACCCCTCCGCTGCCCGCCTCGGCGCGACGCGCCGGCGTCGGCCGGGTGAGCTTCGACCGCCAGCGGGCCCAGCAGTACCCGGTGCGCTACATCCTGGCCGATGTGGTCAGCACCAGCGTCAGCTCCCACCACGATCCCGACAAGCTCGCCCGGGTCGTGATGAAGCGGATCTGGCACCAGCGCTAGCAGCGGCTTCAGCCCCCTGCTCGCCGGCCGCGCTCGGACCCGGCTAATACAGCAGGTCGCTCCGCAGCCGCCAGCGCAGTCGCCGGACGATGGGCTCGCCGGCTCGCCTCCAGAGCCGGTGGCGGCGCTCGTCCAGCACCAGCTCCCAGGTCCCCACGTACTCGCGGATGTCGGTCGTGAAGCCGGCCTTGAACTGCATCAGCCCCCCGAGGGGATGGTCGCCGGTCGCGGCCTGCTCCTGGGTCGGCACCGCGAAGAGGTCGTAGCTCCGCACCCCTCGCGCGCGCAGCCAGCGCATGGCCTCCCATTGGACGAGGTGAGGTGCCATGACCTCGTGCCGGTGGGTGAGCGAACCGCCGTCCTTGTACCAGGCGCGGTCCCCGAGATGGATGACGTACGCGCCCGCTAGCACCTCCTCCCCGAGCCGGGCCAGGAAGAGCTGACCCTGACCGCTCGCCTCGAAGAGCCGCCAGTAGCCGGAGTAGTAGGCGAGGGGGCGCAGCGGGAAGCCGGCCCGCCGGAAGGCCGCCCCCATCAGCTCGTACATGCTGGCCACCCCGACCTCGTCGCAGGGGACGGGCAGGACGGTCACTCCCCGCCGGCCCGCCAGCCGGATGTTGTACCGGGTCTTGGGCTTGAAGGAGGCGAGCAGGGCGTCCTCGTCGGGTGCCAGGTCGACGATCGCCGTGGCCCGGGAGATCTGCACGTCCTCGGCCTTGCGGAGCCCGAGCGAGGTGAGCGTCAGCCGGTTGGCCGGGGTGTCGGCCAGCTCCGGCTCCACCTGGACGCAGAACGCCCCCGGGAAGGCGCTGCCGGAGGTGAGCAACTGGCCCAATCGGTCGGCGGAGGAGGCGGCGGGGCCCTTGGGGGCGTACCAGAGCCAGCCGAGACCGGGGACGTGGCGACGAAGGAAGAGGGCCGCCACCGGCATCCCGGGGTCGTCGTCCGAGACCAGGTAGGCCGGTCGCCAGCCCCAGCCGCGCTTGAACTCGCCCCAGGCGCGGGTCTGGAGCATGTTGCCGCCGTCGGGGTTGGAGAGCACGAGATCGTCCCAGCGATCGATCTCCGCGGGGGTGGCCGGCCTCATGCCGGGGCCGTCCCCCGCCCGGTGCGGCGGGCTGCGCGCAGCTCCCGGGCGGTCCGGTAGGCGCGGTAGCGGAGCGGGCGGAGCGGCAGGTCGAAGGTCCCCGGCCGGGTGATCATCGTGCCCCCGAAGGTCTTCTTGAACCTGCTGAACCCGGCCCACGGGTGGTCGACCTGGTCGTCCGGGATCACCCCCCAGAAGTCGAACTCGGTCCGCCCCTCGGCCCGGCAGTCGCGCACGATCTGCCAGGCGAGTGGGGCCGCGGCGACGATCTGGCGGGAGCGCTCGGGGTCGTCGGCGGCATGGGCGTAGTACCCGGTGGACGCCGACTCGAAGGCGATGACCCCGGCGACGCTCACGCCCTCCACCTTGGCGAGGTAGAGGGAGGCCGCCCCGAGGCCGAAGAGGGTGATGCACACGGTGCGGTAGTACTCGTCGGAGTGGGGGTCGAAGCGGTTGCGCTCGCCCGTCCGGTGGATCAGTCGGAGAAACTCCTCGACCTCCACCGCCTCTCGGGTGCGGAGGATGGAGATGCCCTTCCTGGTCGCCGCGTTGATGCTGCGCCGGCGTCCGGAGAGCATCTCGCCGCGCAGCTGCTCCTCCGATCGACGCAGGTCGAGGACCAGGGTGTGCCGGGGCTGGACGCTGCGGACGCGCAGCCCACCCCGGGCGGCGAGCGCCGCCTCGGTCTCGGCGGCGACCGCGGCGAGCCGCCGGTCCGTCGCGACCCCCGCCCCGGCGGGAGGCGCCATCGCGGTGGAGGCCACCACCAGGTCGGGCTCCACCCGCACGAAGTCCACACTCAGGGACCGGCCCGCGGCCCTGATCGCGTCGAGAGCGTCGCCGAGGCGCGTGGGGTCGTCGAGGGCGGGACCGTAGGGGAGGTAGAGGTAGCTGACGCCACGCCCGCGGTGCCGGACGCCTGCCCAGCGCCAGCCCTCTCCACGCTGGTGGACCACCTCGTCGCCGAGCGCCTGCTGCACCGCCATCCACGATCTGCTCTGCATGACGTGACCGCCGCCGGCGTACAGCTCGCCGTCCCATTCGCTGTCGGGAAGACCCGTCGAGATTCCCTGCACCCGCGCAAGGTAGCACGAGGGAGAGTTGAGAAACCCGTTGCGCGCCCTTACAATTCGGGCCATCACAGCAGCGCGACGGGATTGGAGAGTGAGCATGGCGAAAGTGATTACGCGCGATTCCCTGGCCTTGTCCTGGAAGGCGAAGGTGGAGGAGGGCGGGACGTACGCGATGACCAGGTCGCGCGACGACGTGCGCTGGTTCTTCGATGCGATCTCGGGAGCTCTTCAGAAGGGCGACGAGGTCCACATCCACGGCTTCGGCAACTTCAAGATCCAGCAGCGCGCGGCCCGGATCGGGCGCAATCCTCGCACCGGCGAGGCGGTCAAGGTGCCCGCCCACAAGGTGGTCCGCTTCACCCCGTCGGCGACCCTCTCCGCGTCGCTCAAGGGGAACGCCCGCCGCGCCAAGCGCTGACGACCTCCGACGCGGCCCCCGGCCCGCCGTGAGCCGCGACGCGGCACCGCCGCGCCGCCCGTGGCTGCTGCCGGTCACCTTCTCGGCGATCGCGGCCCTGGTGCTCGCGGCCGGGGCCCTGGCGGGGGTGAGGGTCTTGAGCGCCCCACCCCCGCCCCGCCTCGATCTGAGGCTGCCGGCGACGCTCGCCGTCGCCCCCGGCGTCGCGCCGTCGATCCCGCTGCCGGCGACGGGGAGCTTCGACCTCGTCTCCACCGACGGGGGTCAGCTCGCCGCGGTGACCCCCACCGCGGTGCTGCCGATCGGCTCGATCGCGAAGGTCATGACCGCCCTGGTGGTGCTCCAGCATCAGCCGCTCACCGGCGGCACCGGTCCGGACTACACAATCACCGATCAGGACGTCGGCTTCTTCGACGCGGTGGTCGCCGAGGACGGCTCCAGCCTCCCCGTGACGAGCGGCGAGCAGTTCACCGAACGGCAGCTGCTCCTCGCCCTGCTGCTCCCCTCGGCGAACAACATCGCCGACACCCTCGCGGTCTGGGTGGCCGGCTCGGAGGCGGCCTTCGTCGCCGACCTCAACACGGAGGCGCAGACGCTGGGTATGACCCAGACGGTCTTCGCGGACGCGAGCGGCTTCAGCCCGCAGACCGTCTCGACCGCCGCCGATCTGGTGAAGCTCGGCCAGGCCGCCCTCGCCTCTCCCACCCTCGCCGCCCTGGTCGCCACCCCGTCCGCGGTGATGCCCGACGGCAGCACCGTCCAGAACCTGGACACCGACCTGGCGACCGTCCCGGGCTGGCTCGGGATCAAGACCGGCTCGACGTCACAGGCGGGTGGCTGTCTCCTCTTCGCCGCCGAGCACGCCGGCCCGGTGGGGGGCAGCTCGGAGGTCACGGTGGTGGGCGCGGTCCTCGGCGTGGTCACCGCCGGCGGCGCCCTCGGTACCGAGCTGGCCGGTGCCCTGAGCGCGTCCGCCGCCGCGGTCGACGCCGCCTTCGGCGCGTACCAGGCCATCGACCTGGGCACGGTGACGCCACCCGCGCGCTCGGGGGCGCTCAGGTCCGCGTGGGGGACGAGCACCCAGCTCCAGGTGACCTTCACGGGCAGCACGTCCCCGGTCGAGCTCCGGGTGGGCGCCACCCTCCGGCTCTCGGTGACCCTGGTGCCGATTCGCGACGCGTCGACGGTCACCGCGGGCACCGTGGTGGCGCGTGTGACCGGGCGCATCGGCGGCGTCAGGCTGGCCACCTGGAACGTCGTGGCCACCGGCGGTCTCGGCCAGCCGAGCTGGCAGTGGCTCCTCACCCACTGAACCCCACGCGGCAGGCCGCGCGGGAACCCCTCTATCTCGATAGGGGCTCGCCGCCGCTCGCCGGCGCGGCTCAGCCGCGCTCGGCTCACCCCGCCAATGGACCCTGACTACCAGGAGGCGTCGGTCCGTTCGGCGGCGACGCGCAGCGCCTCCACCGCGGCGGCCGCCTGCGGGGCGAGGTCCGGGGCGACCCGGATCGTCTCCAGGTGCTCCTTGGCGACGATCATCTCCACCTCGTGCAGGCCGAGGTGAGGCTTGGCCGAGGCCTGGGACGCGTAGGCCTGGAGCTGGGCCTGCCACTTCTGCCGCAGCGCCCGGGGCGCGATCTCCCCGGCCTTGACCCTGAGCCCGACCCCGCCCGGCCCGGGCGCGAGCCGGAAGCGGAGGGCCATCCGGCCGGCCTTGACGCAGACCTCGCAGCGCCCGCTCTTCTCGTCGGGGATCTCAGGGCGTTTCTGGCAGACGCGGCACATCCCCCCGATGGTCGCAGATCAGGGGCCCCGTCGCCCAGCCCCGCACCCCGCGTCGCGACGCCCAGGCGCACGGCCGTGCGCTCATGCGTTGACGAAAACACTGTCAGGTACTACATTGTGCCCATGAACGTCGAGGTACGCGCCACCGGGCTCCGCACCATGCGAGACAGGCACAAGCTGACCCAGCGGGAGCTGGCCCGCCGTCTGGGGGTGACCCAGAACTACATCCCCGCCCTCGAGGCGGGCACCCGCAACCCCGGCCCCAAGCTACGCCAGCAGCTCATGCAGCTGTTCCAGTGCGACTTCGAGGACCTCTTCCAGGTGGTGATGATCAATCCGGTCGACCACCACGAGACCCTGCTGAAGCCGGTCGAGGAGCCGCGCTCCGCCTGAGGCCGGGAGCCCCCCTCGCGGCGCCTCACTACAATCGGGCGGGTGAGCCCTCACTCTCGCCCCGCGGACCTCGGCGGCTCCTCGCCGCGCCGGGAGGAGGAGGTGGCCGGCCAGGATGTCCTGCGCCTGGAGGGGATGCGCTTCTTCGGCCATCACGGCTGCCTGGCCGACGAGCGCAACGCCGGGGTGCACCTCGACGTCGACGTGGAGGTGCGGACCGACACCCGCGAGGCCGCGCGGAGCGACCGGGTCGAGGACACCACCGACTACGCGCGGCTCGTCGAGATGTGCCGGCGGGTCGTCGAGGACGCCAGCTATCACCTGGTCGAGACGGTCGCGGAGCGGCTTGCCGATGAGCTCCTGAAGGAGCCGAGGGTGGTGTCGGTGCAGGTCCGCGTCGCCAAGCGGCCTCCGCTCGCCGTGGCGGTGGACCGCTTCAGCGTCACCGTGGAGCGGCGCCGCGGGTGAGCGCGAACATCATCGACGGCAGCGCCATCGCCAAGGCGATCCGGGCCGAGATCGCGACCGAGGTGACGGCCATGGTCGCCGAGGGGCTGGGCGCCCCGCACCTCGCCGTCGTGCTCTGCGGGGACGATCCCGCCAGCGCCACCTACGTGCGCAACAAGAGCCGCGCCGCCGAGCGGGCCGGCATCCGCTTCACCCTCCAGACCCCTGACGGCGGCGCCTCCACGGCGGAGATCCTCGACCTCTGCGCGCGGCTCCGCGATGACCCCGACATCGACGGCATGCTGGTCCAGCTGCCGCTGCCACGCCAGATCGACGCCGGCGCGGTCCTGGAGGCGGTGCCCGCCGCCAAGGATGCCGACGGCTTCCATCCCCTGAACCTCGGCCGCCTCGCCGCCGGAGGGGTTCCCCCGGTGCTGCCCGGGACCCCGCTCGGCTGCATGGAGCTGCTCCGTCGATCCGGTGTGCCGATCGCCGGGAGCCGGGCGGTGGTGGTCGGGCGCAGCGTCATCGTCGGGCGACCCCTCGCCCTGCTGCTGGTCAACGCGGACGCGACCGTCACCGTCTGCCACTCCAAGACCCGTGACCTGGCCGCGGTCTGCCGGGAGGCCGACATCCTGGTGGCCGCCATCGGGCGGCCGGGCATGATCACCTCCGATTTCGTGAAGCCGGGGGCCGCGGTCATCGACGTGGGCACGACGCCGGTGGACGGCAGGCTGCTCGGCGACGTCGACCGCGCGTCGGTGGAGCCGGTCGCCGGCTGGCTGACCCCGGTCCCCGGGGGGGTCGGCCCGATGACCATAGCGATGCTGCTCCGCAACACCCTGGCGCTGGCGCGGGCCCGCCGCCCCGCACCGGTCGGCTGATGCCGGCGATCAGCGTCCGCTGGTCGGAGCAGGAGGCCCGCAAGCCCTACGCCCGGCCCTTCATGGTCAGCTTCACCGACGACGCCGGCGAGCCCGCCGGAGCCGTGGCCGTGAGCGGCGCCGACCTCCTCTACTACCACCAGTTCCAGATCGCCGTGCTGGCCCTGGCCGGCGAGCTCTTCGCCGATGGCGGTGTCGACTCGCAGCCGGACCCGCAGGCCGCCTGGCTGGAGCGCCTGGCCGGGCTCCTGCCGGCCGTCGAGAGCCTGGAGCTGCATCCGGTCTCGAGCTTTGACCATGAGCGCGGCCGGCTCTTCTACATCGAGGCTCGCCTCCCCGGGGCCGCGCAGCCGGCGCTCCTCGAGGCACCGACCGTCTTCCAGTACCAGGAGCTGCAGGCGATCCTCGCCCACCAGACCGGCTGCCTCTACCGCAACCCGGCGATCGAGAGCGTCGCCGACGCCGCCCAGCGCCAGCGACTGTGGATGGACGTCCTGGGCAGCGCGTTGGATCGGCCCGGCGAGGATGAGGCGATGGCCGCCACCTGGCCCTGGAGGCCGCGACCGGAACCGTGACCCCCGGGGAGACCAGCTCCGCCCCCGGCCCGGAGTCGGAGCGGCTCACCTCCACGATGGCGCGCCTGGAGGCGGCCGGCCGCTTCGGGATCGTGCCCGGCCTGGAGAGGACCCGGTGGCTCCTGGATCGCCTGGGCAACCCTCACCTCCGGCTCGGCGGGGTCCTCGTCGCCGGTACCAATGGCAAGGGCTCGGTCGCTGCCCTGCTCGATTCCATGGCTCGGGCGGCGGGGCGCCGGACCGCGCTTCTCGCCAAGCCGCACCTGGTCCGCTGGGGCGAGCGGATCGTCCTCGATGGGGTTCCGCTGGACGGCGGTGGCTTCGGCGACCTCGCCGAGGAGGTGCTCGGGGCCGCCGATCAGGCCCCCTCCGGCGAGCATCCCACCCAATTCGAGGTGCTCACGGCCATGGGCTTCCTCGCCGCGGCCCGCCACGAGTCGGAGACAGTGATCTGCGAGGTCGGGATGGGAGGGCGCCTGGACAGCACCAACGTGGTCGACCTCGGGGGCTGCGTCATCACCAACGTCGCCCTCGACCACCGCGAATGGCTGGGTGACAGCGTGGAGGCGATCGCCGCCGAGAAGGCGGGGATACTCAAGGCCGGCGACTGGGCCGTCACCGCCGCCACCGAGCCGGCGCGAGCGGTGATAGCGGAGCGGGCTCGCGCCGTGGGCGCCCGGCTGCGTGTCCTCGAGGCGGGGCGGGACTGGCGGGGCACCAGCCTGGGGCGTGACGGGGTCGAGGTCGCCCCGGGCCGCGTCGCCGAATCGCTGACCGGACGGCCGGTGGTGCTCAGGACGCCGCTCGTGGGCATGGTCCAGGTGGAGAATCTGGCCGTCGCCGCCACGGCGGCGGCCATGCTCGGCATCCCGGACGCCGCGATCTCCGCCGGAGCGGCCTCGGTGCGGTGGCCGGGTCGCCTGCAGTGGGTCGAGGGTGCGCCCCCTCTGGTCCTCGACGGTGCCCACAACCCCGCCGCCCTGGCGGCTCTCGGCGCGGAGCTGGCCGGGCTGGCCCGCGATCGCCGGGTCGTCGCCCTCTTCGGGGCGATGGCTGACAAGCAGCTCGACGAGATGCTCCCCCATCTCAGCCGGATGGCCGCCGAGGTCGTGTTCACCTCCGTCGGAGGCGGGCGGGCAGCGCCCGCCGCCCAGCTGGCGGCGCTGTCTCAGGGGGGCACCGCCGCCGTGTCGGTGGCGGCCGGGCTGGCCGAGGCGCGGCGGCGGGCCGGAGCGTCCGGGCTCGTCCTGGTCTGCGGATCGCTCGCCCTGGTCGGGGCGGTGCTGGCCCTTCTCGAGGCGGGCTGAACCGGCCGGACCGGCGGGCTCAGGCCACTCCGGTCAGGTGCAGAAGGTTCTCCACCGGGGCGATCAGGCTGAGGACCGCAAACAGCGAGATCACCACGAGCCGCAGCCGCCAGCGCAGCCGGAGCGTCAAGAGGACCGTCACGACGACCACGGCGAGGGCCAGCTTGACCCCGAACGCCGCCGCCGGGTGGGTGTCGAGGACCCCGCTCAGGAGTGGGTTCTCCTCCTGGAAGCGATGGGAGGAGAGGGCGAGATAGGTGGTGACACCGTCCAGGAGCTGCGCGGCGCAGAAGAGGGCGACGACCACGCGCACATCGCGCCAGGCGAGCGCGTCACGCATCAGCATCACCCTCTCGCGCGCGAGCGCGGCCACTCCAGCCCTCCCTGACCCGATGACGCCCCTGCCCTCGTCGGCCTGCATCCAGTGTGCCGCAGCCGCCCTGAGATTGGCAAGCGCCGCTCCCTATTCCTGTCCCAGGATGTCGAAGCTCCCCGGAGGGCAGGCCTTGCCGGTGCTGACGGGGGAGGGGGAGAGGCCGGCCTGATCGATGTCCGCGCTCACGTTAGAGACCCCGGACGCCCAGGTCTCCGTGGTGCCCCCGGTGACGATCCCGATCACCTCTCCGGAGGCGTCGACCACCGGCCCCCCGGAGTCACCCCCCTCGGCCCCCTGGGTGGCGTACACGAAGTCGGTGACGTGAGAGGCTTCGCTGGGGAAGTCACCCGTCCACAGGAAGGGCCCGTCGTCGATGACCGTCGCCATCTGCACGCCGAGCTGCCCGCCGCCAAAGCCGGCCACCGCCACCCGCTCGCCGGCGGGAGCGGGCACCGCCGCCAGAGGCAGGGCTCGTGAGCTGCTGACGGGCACCGAGAGGACGGCGACATCGTTCAGGGGATCGAAGACGACCACGCTGGCGCTCACCGGCTGCTCGCCCTGGGGGCTCACGGTGACCTGCGTCGCCCCCGCCACCACATGGGCGGCGGTCACGTAGAGACCGTTGCCCGCCGGCCAGGCTGTCCCCCCTCCGTTTCCACAGACGCCCGTCGATGCCACCTGGGCCACCGCGCGGGCGGCGGTCCGGACGCCCGCGGTGTCGACGGGGCCCGGGATGGAGGGCATCGGCGGCATGCTTGAGACGGTCGCGCCCAGCCCCGCGTGGGTGACCACGAGGCCGCCGGCGACGCCGCAGAGGAGGGCGCAGAGCAGGACGGCGAGGATTGAGATGGAGGACATGGCCGACCGGTGCGGCGGCGGCCCATCAGGCCGAGGCGAGGGGCCTGCGGTCTGCGGGGCCCACGCCGGCGGCGCCGGCCAGTTGGCCTGCGGGGCCGGAGGAGGGGGCGGTGGCGGCGGCCAGGAGCCGGCCGGCTGAGGAGGTCCCGGCGGCCAGTTGGGAGGATCAGGCGGACCCCCTGACGCAGACCATGGGTTGGCGGACGGAGGGACTCCGAGCATGCCCCGAATCGTCGCGACCACTTGTGACGGCGCATCCCATGAACCCGTCGCACGAGCTTGCCGAGCAGGAGGCAATCTGGGACGCGCAGCCGGCGCCCAGCCGCGGACGGACCCACCACCGTCGCCGACGATCACGCCACCCCGGGATCTCGGGCTCGCGCGCCCGACGCGCCCTCTGCGGGCTGACCGCCTCGGGAGCGGCCCAGCTCAGTGGCTGGGGGTCAGGACAGCGTCGAGCCGCGCCTTGAGTGCCGGCTTGGGCTGGTACCCGACGATCCGGTCGGCCGTCTTGCCGCCCTGGAAGACCATGAGGGTCGGGATGCTCATGACCCCGAACATCCCCGGGGTCACCGGGTTGGCGTCGACGTCGACCTTCCCGACCTTCACCCTGCCCTCGTACTCGGTGGAGAGATCCTCGACGATCGGGGCGATCATCTTGCAGGGGGAGCACCAGGACGCCCAGAAGTCGATCAGAACGGGGACG
>JBEKAP010000002.1:0-32696 GCA_050015875.1 Candidatus Dormibacteria bacterium
TCCTCGCGTGCCTGGTGCACGGCCGTTATGACCTCGGCGTGGCTCACCGGTCGGTCCGCGCCAGGAACGGGGAGGGAGTCGAGCCAGTCTCTCAGGGTCTTGAGCCGGAGGCGCTCGCGGATGGCCTCCTGGGTGATCGCGGAGACATTGAGGTGTTCGGCGCGCGCGGCGGCCGCGAGGTCGTCGGGCACGTACACGGTCATCTTGCCCATGTGTGGAAGTATCAGTATAAGTATATGTATATGTCTACGCCGACGCAGATCAGCGGTGGCCGCCCGCCCGCGACCTGGTCCGCTCCCTCATCCGTACACTCGATTGCCGTGAAGCTCCTCGAGTACCAGGCCAAGCGGCAATTCGCCCGGGTTGGCATCGCGGTGCCCGCGGGCCGGCTGGCCCGCACTCCGGAGGAGGCCGCTGCCGCCGCCCGTGAACTGGGGCGGGTGGCGGTCAAGGCTCAGGTGCCGATCGGCGGGCGGGGCAAGGCGGGAGGCATCGCCGTGGTCTCCTCACCCGAGGAGGCGCACCGGGAGGCGGCCCGCATCCTCGCCATGGAGATCCGCGGATACCCGGTGCGATCGGTCTGGTGCGAGGCCGGCCTGGAGATCGCCCACGAGCTGTACCTGGGCATCACCCTCGACCGCGACCGCCGCCGCCTGGCGCTGATCCTCTCCGCCGCCGGCGGGATGGAGATCGAGGAGGTGGCGGCCACATCCCCGGAGAGGATCGCCAAGCTCTGGCCCGACCCCTTCGCCGGACCCCACCCCTTCCAGGTGCGCGAGCTGGCCTTCTCGGCGCTGGCCCACGCGCCCGCGTTGACCGAGGCGCGCGGCCGCCTCGCCTCCGCGCTCGTTCCCCTCGCCCGGACCCTCTTCCATCTGGCGGTCGACCTCGACGCGGTCACCTGCGAGATCAATCCCCTCGCCCTCACCGCTGACGGGCGGCTGGTCGCAGCCGACGGCAAGCTGGAGGTCGACGAGAACGCCGAGTACCGCCACCCGGAGCTGGCCGCCGAGCTGGCCCTCGACCTCGAGGGCGATGACGGTCGCACCGGGGAGGACCCCTACGAGGCCGAGGCCAAGCGACGCGGTCTCACCTACGTCCATCTCCCCGGCGGCAACATCGGCTGCATCGGCAACGGGGCGGGGCTCGCCATGAACACCCTGGACCTGGTCCAGCAGGTGGGAGGCCGCCCCAACAACTTCCTGGACATCGGCGGCGGGGCCAACGCGGAGAAGGTGCGGACGTCTCTGGCCATGATCCTGAGCGACCCCGACGTCCGCGGCGTCTTCATCAACATCTTCGGCGGCATCACCCGCGGCGACGAGGTGGCCCGGGGCATCGTCCAGGCCCGCGACGAGCTGGGCATCACCCTGCCGCTCGTGGTTCGGATGACCGGCACCAACGAGGAGGAGGGTCGGCGCATCCTCTCCGCGGCCGGCATCGTTCCCGGGACCAGCGCGCCCGCGGCGGCCCGCAAGATCGTCGAGCTGGTGGGGGGAGCCGGATGACCCTCGCCATGCCCGCCCTGCCGGTCGGGAGCGGCCACTGATGGCGATCCTCATCGACAGCTCCACCCGGGTGCTGGTCCAGGGCATCACCGGCCGCGAGGGGAGCTTCCACACCCAGCAGATGCAGGCGTACGGGACCCGCGTCGTCGCCGGCGTCGTACCCGGTCGGGGTGGGGGTGAGAGCCTGGGCGTTCCCGTCTTCGACACCGTCGCCGATGCGGTCGCACGGACGGGGGCGGACACCGCCTTCACCATCGTGCCGCCCCCGTTTGCCGCCGACGCCGTGATGGAGGCGGCTGCGGCCGGCCTGCGCCTCGGGGTCTGTGTCACCGAGGGCATCCCGGTTCTCGACATGGTCCGGGCCACCGCCTTCGTCGCCGGCACGGCGATGCGCCTGATCGGTCCCAACTGCCCGGGGGTCATGACCCCGGGGCAGGCGAAGATCGGCTTCATCCCCAACCACGTCGGCCGTCCCGGTCGGGTCGGGGTGGTGGCGCGGAGCGGCACCCTCACCTACGAGGTCATCCAGGGTCTCTCCGAGTCCGGGTACGGTGAGACGACGGCGGTCGGGATCGGGGGTGACCCCGTGCTCGGCTCCACCTTCGTCGACATCCTCCCCCTCTTCGCGGGCGACCCCGCCACCGAGGCCGTGGTGCTGGTCGGAGAGATCGGGGGTTCCGACGAGGAGCGGGCCGCGGAGTGGATCCGCTCGTCCGGATTCGATCGGCCGGTGATCGCCTTCATCAGTGGGCGTACCGCCCCCGCGGGGAAGCGGATGGGCCACGCCGGGGCGATCATCAGCGGCACCACGGGGTCGGCCCAGGGCAAGATCGACGCCCTCTCCGCGGCGGGAGCCGCCATCGCCGAAACCATCGAGGACGTGGTCCGCCTGGTGGGGGAGAGGCTGACTCCCTAGGACGTCGCGGCCCCCGCCTCGGCCCCGGGCTCGAGGCTCTTTGCCGGTGGGCGCTCGCCGGAGGTCCCAGGCGCGGCCTCGGACCCGGCCTCGCCCCGCGAACGGCCCCTCAGCTTCGCCTGGTACATCGCCGAGTCGGCGCTGCGCAGGATGTCGTCCGGACGCTCCTGGCCGGTGATGCTCAGCGCGGTGCCGACCGCCGCGCTGACGACCACCTCCTCACCGTCGATCTCATACGGCGAGCAGAGCCGCCGGGAGATGTCCGCAGCGATCGCATCCACCGCCTCGGGCGCGTGAACGTCCTCCAGCAGCACCGCAAACTCGTCGCCTCCCAGACGGGCTGCGGTGTCGCTCTGGCGCAGCCGCTGACCGATCCTCCCCGCGACCTTGACGAGCAGCTGATCCCCGGCCAGGTGCCCCAGATTGTCGTTCACCTGCTTGAAACCGTCGAGGTCGAGGAAGAGCAGTGCGATCCGCGCCTCCGGATTGCGCCGGGAACGCGCCAGCGCCTGGGTGAGGCGGTCGAGGAAGAGGGTGCGGTTGGGCAGCCCGGTCAGAGCGTCGTGATGGGCACCGTAGCGCAGCTTCTCCTCCAGCTCGCGCTGGGCGGTCACATCGGTCAGCGAGCCCACCAGGCGGGTGGCGGAGCCGTCCGGCTCGCTGCGGATCGCGAGCGCCTGGCAGCGCATCCAGCGGTAGCTGCGGTCGGCCGCACGGAGGCGGTGCTCGCACTCCATCACCTCTCGCCTGCCCTCGACGCAGTCGCTCACCGCCCGGCGCAGCCGGGCCAGGTCGTCCCGATGCACCCGGCGGAACCACTCGTCCGGACTCGTTCCGATCTCGGATCCCTGGTGTCCGATCATCGTCTTCCACCGCTCCGAGTAGTAGACGCTCGCTGTGCCGAGGTCCCAGTCCCAGAGACCGTCGTTGGCGGCTCGGGCCGCCAGCGCGTAGCGCTCCTCGCTGCGCTGGATCTCCTCGACCAGATCGCGTTCGCGTTTGTAGGCCCGGGCGAGGTCCTCGGTCTGGGAGCGAAGCCACTCTGTCATCACCTCGCGCTCGACGGCGACGCTGACCAGGGCGTTGTTCTCGAACTGCAGGTCCCGCCCGGTGACCTGGGTGACCTCGACCGGGGCGATCATGCCCATCACTCCCAGGTCCATGCCGTTGGTCCTCACGGGAAGGATCATCGCGATGTCGCCGGCTCTCCACTCCACGCCCTCGAGGAAGCCTGCAGGAGGGAAGTCCTCGACTCGGACCTGGGCGGGGAACTCGCCGAGGGCCGGGCCCTCCCGCACGTAGGTGCCGGTGATGGTCAGCAGGTGCTGGCGCTCGCCCCCCTCTTCACGATCGGCGGACCAGAGGCCAAGGCAGCCGGCCCTGGCTGTGGTGTGGTCGAGCCAGCCGAGGGATCGGGGGTCACCCGAGCTGCCGCTCACCAGGGCCATGCTCAGCTGGTGCTCCCGGCGCATCTGCAGGTTGAGCACGGTGTTCGCCGTCGACTCGCGCTGCGCCAACGACCGGGACAGCTCCACCAGGATCTCGGTGATGCCCGCCTGGAGACGCCCCGATGCTTCCGCGGATCCGCTCGCCTCCGCGAGCTCCTCACCGTACCGGCGCAGGCAGTCCACGCTCGCCGTGATGGTGGTCCAGCGCGGACTGATCGAGAAGAGCGCCTGGGCCGCCTTGCGATGCTCGCACTCCGAGGCCTGCTCCTCAACCTTCTGGGGCTGCGCGCAGCGCTCGATCGCCTCCACCGCCACGTCGAGCGCCGCGGACTGCTCCGGGGGCAGAGGCTCCATCCCGCTGAGGAGCCGCTGGAGGCGGAAGCGGAGCCGCTCCTTCGGGGTCGTGAGGAGTGCGGGGCCTGGCTCACCGAGCATCTCCAGCGCGGTCCCGATCGTGCAACCGCACGACTCCCGCGCCACGAACGATGTCGGCACCCGATGGATGCCGGCGGCCACCTCGCGCCCCGCCACCAGATCGAGGAGGAGGTCGGCGGCTCGGCGGCCGGTCCCGTTGAAGGTCTGACGCACCGTCGAGAGGGTGGGCCGGACCGACGACGCGGCCTCGACGTCGTCGAAACCCACGATCGCCTGGTCCCGGGGCAGATCCAGCCCCGCCTCGGAGAGTGCCTTCATGAGGCCCAGGGCGTTGTAGTCGGTCGCGGCGAAGACGGCGGTGGACGGCATGCCGGCGGCCAGCATCGCCCGAGCCGCCTCCTCCCCACTCCCCTCCAGGTTGTCAGAGGTCTCGAAGACCAGGCGGTCGTCCGGCTCGATCCCGTGAGCGACGAGGGCCTCCCGGTAGGCCTCGTGGCGCTCCCGGGTGTCGGCCTGGAAGAGGCTGCCGGCGAAGGCGATGCGACGGTGGCCGTGCTCGACCAGATGGCCCACCGCCTGCAGGACGCCGACGCGGTTGTCGGCCTGCACCACCGGGCACGAGAAGCCCTCCACCTCCTCGCTGAGGAGGACGACCGGCTTGCCGGCCTCGCGCAGGGCCTCAAGGTAGGAGCGGTCGACCGCGTTGACCACGACGATGAATCCGGCAACCCGGTCCCAGGCCGCCCGGAGCGTGTAGTGCGGCACCCGCGTCTCGAGGCTGCCCTGGGCCGGGTCGAGGGTCTGGACGGCGACCACCCGGCCGCCGGCGCCGGCGACCGCGTCCGAGATCGCAGAGAGCACCGCGCTCATGTAGCTGCCGGCGATGAGCGGCGAGAGGACTCCTATCCTGAGCTGCGGATCCCACCTCTCGGCCACCGGCCCATACCTCCACCGCTGCGCCGGCTGACCGCGTCGGCGGCCCGCTATCAACGCCAGCGGGTCGCAACCGCGGGCTGGCGGCCAGTGGAGGCGCAGCCTCGCCGGGATTCTGGCACCTGTGTGGGGCGAAGTCGCGACCGCCGAAGACTTGTCATCATCCCGCCACAATCGCTCCCCCCGGTCCTGGGTACCTCGCATCGGCCCGGAGCACCCCCGGCGGGCCGGGGAGACGGCTGGGGTGAGTGACGCGTTTGCGGGGATGGAGCGCCGTACCTCCCCCAACTCAAGACGCCCACGTCCCGGTAGACCTGGATTACCCTTGCCGGCGACCGAAGCCTCCCCCCGCCTGAGACGCTCCAGAAGAGGGACCTGATCGGTCGGGTTCGCGGTGGAGCGGGCTCCCACCCGCCTCGCGGCCCCCGACCGGGACACATCGAGATGGCACCGAGAACGCGCTCCCGGCGCTCGCGGTATCGCATCCGCCCCCGCTGGATGACGACCCGACGCACGGCCATCGCCGCCGTGGCCCTGGTGGCTGTCATCGGTGGCCTGTTCGGCTACCGAGTCCTCGACGGTCTGGCTGATGCCTTCCACACCAACGTGCCCTCCGTCATCGGGAGCCTGATCCGCGGAAGGAGCGGCTCCACCATCGAGACCAACCAGGTCGCCAACGAGAAGCGGATCAACATCGCCCTCTACGGTTACGGCGGCGCCGGGCACGACGGGTCGTGGCTCACCGACTCGATCATGGTCGTCTCCATCCAGCCGCACGCGTCCGGTCCGGCGCAGGTCGCAGAGATCTCCATCCCGCGCGACTGGTACGTCCCCATGTACAACGCCGCGGGGCACAAGGAGGACGAGGGCAGGATCAACCAGGCCTACAGCGACGGCATCCTCAACGGCGACGGCGGGGTTGCCGCGGGGCAGGAGGACGCCGGCGGCGCGATGGCGGATGCCGCTCTCTCCCATCTGCTCGGCATTCCCATCGATTACTTCGTGGGTCTCGACTTCACCGCCTTTCAGCAGGGAGTCGACGCGGTGGGGGGCATCGACATCGACGTCCCCGTCGGCTTCGTCGACCCCCAGTACCCCGCCTGCGCCGCGGACACCTGCCCGTACGAGACGATCAGCTTCAGGGCCGGCGAGCAGCACATGAATGGCGCAACCGCCCTCGAGTACGCGCGCTCGCGCCACGGTGACAACGGGCAGGGTACCGACTTCGCCCGCAGTCAGCGGCAGCAGCAGATCCTGACCGCCATCAAGGCGAAGGTCCTCTCCATCGGCGGCATCGGTGACCTCCCCTCTCTCCTCGAGGCCCTGGGAGGCAACGTCGATACCAACATGTCGATCGACGACGTGGAGGCGATCTACAGCCTGGTGCAGGGGGTCAACTCCGCGTCCATCCTCCACATCGGTCTGGACGACACCAACTTCCTCTACGAGTGCAACGTCCCCACCTGTGCGGGGGACTACCTCTTTGCGCACGACAGCACCTATGCAACCATCGCCCATTTCATTCAGAGCGTCTTCCCCCCCCCGGCCTCCCTCGGCGAGGACCCGACTGTGGGCATCGAGGACGGTAGTGGCACGGGAGATGGGGCCTCCGCGCGGTGGGCCGGAATCTTCGGCGAGTTGGGCTGGTCGGCCCAGGACCTGGGCACGGTCCCGACCGTCGCTGGGACGGAGGTCATCGATCGGAGTGGCGGAACGGGCGCAGCGGCCGCCAAGTGGTTCGCGGCATACTTTGGTGTCGCCGTCACGACGGAACCGTCGCCCAGCCCGGGAGCGAGCGGCTCCGCAGACGGGGTGATCGTCGTCCTCGGGCAGGACGAGGAGCGCGCCTTCAACAACGATCCGGGATATGGGAGCTGACCTTGCGTATCGGCATCCTCACCGGGGGCGGTGACGCTCCCGGGCTCAACGCGGCGATCCGCGGGGTGGGGCGTCGTGCCCTCGCCCACGGTGATACTGTCATTGGTGTCAAGAACGGTTGGGCCGGCCTGATCGGCGATGGCGACTTCATGGAGCTGGACCGCCGCCTCTTCTCGGGCATCCTCCAGCTGGGGGGCACCGTGCTGGGAAGCTCCCGGACCAACCCCATGAAGCGCGAGGGCGGCCGCGAGGAGGTCCTTCGCAACCTCGGTCGAGCCGAGCTGGATGCCCTGGTCGCCATCGGCGGCGATGACACCCTCTCGGTGGCGGCGTGGCTCGCCGATCATGGCGGGCCGGTGGTCGGCGTTCCCAAGACCATGGACAACGACCTCTCGGTCACCGACTACTGCATCGGCTTCGACACGGCGGTGAGCCGGGTGGCCGAGGCGCTCGATCGGCTGCACACCACGGCCGCCTCCCACCACCGGGTCATGGTCGTCGAGGTGATGGGGCGGGACACCGGATGGGTGGCCCTGATGGGAGGTCTGGCCGGCGGCGCGGACCTGATCCTCATCCCTGAGATCACCGTCAGTCTCGACGAGATCATCGACCGCCTTCAGAAGCGCCTCCAGAGCGGGCACGACTTCAGCATCATCGTGGTCGCTGAGGGAGTGCAGGTGACCGGCGTCACCGACCAGCAGGCGGCTGACGGCAAGGTCGACGCCTTCGGGCACGCGCAGCTGAGCAAGCGGGGCGTCGCGGAGACGCTGGCCGAGGTCATCGAGGAGCGCCTCGGGCACGAGACCCGGACCACCGTGCTGGGCCACACCCAGCGAGGCGGGACCCCGTCGGCCTACGACCGCATCTGGGCCACCCGGGTGGGCGTCGCCGCCTACGACCTGGTCCTGGCCAAGAGCTGGGGCATGATGCCCGTGGTGCGCAACGGGACCGTCGAGACGGCCCCGATCGGCGATGTCGCCCGGCAGCAGCGCCGCGTGCCGGCCGAGCTGTACGAGCTGGCCAAGATCTTCTACTGAGCCTACGGAGCGAGGAGGAAGAGCCGCAAGGCTCTTCCTCCTCGCGTAGGAGCGCCTCGTAACTCGTGCCGAGACGGCGGAGGAGCGGGGGCCCAGCGGCTTCCCGCCCGCCCTCCGGCGGCAGGCCGGCACTGCGCACGCGATGAGCGATCCGTCGTGGGCGCCTCCGCCTGGGTTGACGCGTCCGTGGCTGGAAGCCGTAGGCTTTCGCGCCGAGCGGACGATGCCTCCGCGCCCTACCGACCGCCACGGGTGATCACATCATGAAATTCGAGCACAAGCCTCATGCGCGCACGCTGGCCATCCTCGAACACCGCGTTCACCCGACCAGAACCCACGACCAGCTGCCGAGCGGCAACCTCTACTCCCGGGTCAACAGCTGGCTGGCGGTGAAGATCACCCAGGGCGTGGGCAGCATGACCTGCGCCTGGCTCTTCTGCATCCTCGCTCTCATCGGCCTGCCTGCCGCGCTCGCCAAGGGCGGCGAGGGACCGGTGGCCTGGATCGCGCAGACGTTCCTCCAGCTCGTCCTCCTCTCCATCATCATCGTCGGCACCAACATCCAGTCGGCGGCGAGCGACAGGCGGGCCCAGGACACCTACTCGGACGCCGAGGCGGTGCTTCACGAGGCGATGCAGATCCAGGCTCACCTGGAGGAGCAGGACAAGGCCCTCACCGCCCTGGTGGCGAAGCTCGGCGCCTCGGTCGACTAGCGCCTCGTCGGCGCACCGGCAGGTCGCCGGGGCCCGCGACGTCCCGCAAAGGAACGGCTCGGGCCCCGCTTCCACCCACCGCCCTGTCCGAAATCCGCGAGCGGACAGCGTGCCCATGCCCGCACCATGGAGCCGTGGAGGACTTCGAGAGCCGGTACCGTGCAGTGGCGAGCCGCGATCGCCGCTTCGAGGGGAGCTTCCTCGTGGCGGTCACCACCACCGGCGTGTACTGCCGCGTGGGGTGCCCCTCGCGGACCCCGCTCCGCGACCACGTCCGCTTCCTCCCCTCCGCGGCTGCCGCCGAGGCGGCCGGGTTCCGTGCCTGCAAGCGCTGCCGCCCCGACCGGCGGGATGAGCCCGATGGGGCGCTGGTGGGAAGGGCACTCCGGCTGATCGCCGGCGGCGCCGCGGACGGCGGTGGGATCGCCGGCGTGGCCCGGCGTCTGGGAGTCAGCCCCCGGACCCTGGATCGCCGCTTCACCGCCGCCATCGGCGCCTCGCCTCTCCAGCTCGCACGGAGCCGCCGCGTCCAGACCGCCCGCACCCTGATCGTGCAGAGCCCGATGCCGCTCGTGGATGTGGCCTTCGCCGCCGGCTTCGGCTCCCTCCGCCAGTTCAACGAGACGATGCGAGAGGAGCTCGGGGTCGCTCCCGGCGCTCTCCGCGGCGCTCAGGCCGGAGCCGCCGGTGGCCGGCCTCGGAGCGGTGACCGGCGCGCGGCACCGGGCCCGGGCGGGGAGAGTGCCGCCGCCGCCCGGTCCGCGCAGGGTGGCAGCGACGGCTGGCTGACGCTTCGCTTGGCCCGCCGGGAGCCATTCGCGGCGGCACCTCTCCTCTCCTTCCTCGCGGCGCGGGCGGTCGTCGGGGTGGAGTCCGCGACCGCCACCGGATACGCCCGCGCCCTGCGTACCCCTGGTGGCGCCGCGGTCGTCCTGCTGACTCCCGGGGACGGCTGCGTGCTCCTGCGGGTGCGGCTGGACGATCTCTCCGACCTCGGGGGGGTGGTCAGCCGGTGCCGTCGCCTCCTCGACCTGGACGCCGACCCGGCGGCCGTCGCCGCTGGACTCGGCCGAGACCCGCTGCTCGGCCGGTTGGTCGACGGCCTGCCGGGGATGAGGGTTCCGGGCAGCGCCGAGCCGTTCGAGACCGCGGTCCGGGCCATCCTTGGCCAGCAGGTGTCCGTGGCGGCGGCCCGGACCCTCGCCGCGCGCCTGGTCGCCCGCCATGGCGACCCGCTCCGCGCCCCGGCCGGCGGGGTGACCCACCTCTTCCCCTCGCCCGAGTGCCTCGTCTCAGCCGACCTCGGCGGCCTCGGGCTCACCGGCCGGCGCATCAACTCCGTCCGAGCCCTGAGCCGCGCCGTCGCGTCGGGCGACCTGGATCTCGCCGGGTCGCCCCTTGATCAGATCGACGCGAAGCTCTGCCGGCTGCCCGGCTTCGGGCCCTGGACCCGTGCCTACGTCGCCATGCGTGTCCGCGGCGATCCGGACGCCATCCCGCTGTCCGACCTCGGGCTGCGGCGGGCGATGGAGCGGCTCGGGGAGCCCGCCGACATCGGCAGCCTGTCCCGTCGCGCAGAGCTCTGGCGCCCCTGGCGCGCGTATGCCGCCCTCCACCTCTGGGCCACACTCCCGGCCCCGTCCGGGGTCGCCGGTGGCATCTCCCTACCCGACCCGCTCGACCCACAGGAGACCACCCCATGAGCTACCACGCCGTGACTGTCTCGACCCCCGTGGGTGCCTTCACCGCGATCGCGGATGGTGGCACCGTCGTGGCGAGCGGCTTCACCGCCGGTGCCGACGAGCTGCGCCACCACCTCCCCGATCCGAGCGCGGAGATCCGCGAGCGCGCGGAGCTGGGGCCGATCTCGTCGGCGCTGGCAGCGTACTTCACGGGAGCCGACGTCACCGCCCTCGATCGGCTCCCCGTGCGAATGAAGGGGAGCCCAGCGATGCGCCGTCTCTGGGACGAGCTGCGCCACATCCCCGCGGGGGAGGTCCGCAGCTATGCCCAGCTCGGGGGCGACCGCCGCCACGCTCGCGCCGCCGGCTCGGCCTGTGCCCGCAATCCCGTCTCGCTCATCGTGCCCTGCCATCGGGTGGTGCGCACCGATGGATCTCTCGGCGGCTTCGGATGGGGACTCCCCCTCAAGCGGTGGCTCATCGACCACGAGGCGGCCGCCATGAGACGGCGCGCAGAGGTCACCGAGGCCCGCTGATCACCCTCACCAGACGCCGGGGATCAGCCGGGATCGACCCGCCGCCCACGCCGTCCACTCGGGGAAGGACCGGCTGAGGAGGCTCTCCTCGTAATGGATCCGGGTCACCTGAAGGCCGCAGAAGACAGCGACCAGTGCGATCACGACGAGGTGGCCGTTGGAGACCATCATCGCGAGCCCCGAGAGGATCTCGCAGACGTAGAGGGGGTGGCGAACCAGGCGGTAGGGGCCGCCGGTCACGAGGCGCCGCGCGGCGGGGAAGATGCCGAAGGAGAGCCGAAGGGTCAGGAGACCCCAGACGGCGCCGGCCGTCGCGGCCACCAGGACCATGGTGCATGCGGTCGCCACCCAGGCCGGAACGGCAAAGATCACGGCCCCACCCGCGAGGCTGGTCCCGCACAGGAGCAGGATCGCGGTCCCGAGGAAGGCGACGAGCCGCGGTAGGACGCGACCGTCCGCGGTCCGCGGCTTCGGCCGGATCACGAAGAGGACGACCGGGATCAGGCAGAAGGCTGCGAATAGCGCCTCTCGGACCGGTCCGCCCACCACCGTCACCCAGTTGACCGGGGAGAGGTGCTGGTTGACGGCGTTGATCACCACCTCGTAGCCGAGCACCGCATAGAGGACGGCTGGGAGGATCCGGCCCATCAGCAGGTAGCGAATGTCGGAGAGGGCTCCGTCTGGCCGCCCCAGGGCGGCCGAGGGGACGGCCAGCGGCGCGGCCGAGGGGACGGCGAGCGGGGTGGTCGGGGTACCGCCCGCGCGAGCGGCGTCGAACGCTCTCACGCCGGAAGTATCTGGCAGGCGCTCCACCGTCAAACTCGAGCAACCAACCCGTCACCCCCTCCGGCAGGCGGCGTTGCAGTGGTTACCGCAGATCGGGAATCCAGGCGTCCGTGGCGCCACCTGCCCACTCCAGGCTGCGCCGCGTCAGCTTCCTGCCGCGCCGTGCGGCGACCACGATGGCGGCGACCAGCAGGGCGTTGCCGACCACCAGGAACACGATGATCTGGGGGCCGTTTCCCATGTGGATGCCGGAGACCAGGGAGATGAGGTCGATCGGGGGCACCGCCGAGGTGTCCAGCTGGTCGGGATTCACCGCCCCCGAACCCGCCGCGCCGCTCGGCCGGCTCGGCGGCGGCGGGGTCACCGGCGTGACGATCACCGGGGCCGGTGCCGGCGAGCTGCTCGTGCCCTTCGGCGATGGCGTGGCAGTCGGGGTCGCGGACGCGCCGGGTTTGGGGGTGGGTGTCGGCTGCGGCGTCGAGGTGGGCTGTGGCGTTGCCGTCGGCTGAGGCGTTGCGGTTGGCTGGGGAGTGGCCGTCGGCTTGGGCGTTGCGGTCGGCTGGGGTGTGGGCGTCGGTGACCCCGACGCCTCCACGGTCTCCGTCGTCGACCCCGACGAGGCCGCGAAGTTCTGGTCGCCCGCGTAGCTGGCGGCGAGGGTCTGGGTGCCGGCGGCCAGGGTCGAGAGTGTCAGAGAGGCCTGTCCCAGGCTGCCGACGGCGATCGCCTCAGGGTCGGCACCGTTCACGGTGAAGGTGATGGTCCCGGTGGGGGTGAGGCTGGAGGAGGGGTGGTTGATCGTCGCGGTGACGATGACCGCATGGCCCTGTGGCGACGGGTTGAGGGAGGTGGCCACGGTGAGGGTCGTCGGGGCGGCCACTCGCGTCACGGTCACCGCCACCGACGACGAGGAGGCTGCCGAGGTGTACCAGGCCGCGGCCGCGGCGTTGGGCAGGTACTCGGCCGTGATCGAGGGGTAGCTGCCGGCGCTCAGAAGGACGGAAGCATCCGCCAGCGCGTCATTGGTGGGGAGGACTGGAGTGGTCGCCGCACTGCCGAGCAGGGCCGTGCCCTGGAGGAAATCCACCGTGCCACTCGGGTAGGGCGCACCGCTCAGCCCGAACACCACCGCACTCAGGGTCACACTCTGGCCCGCGTCCACCGACGTGGGGGCCGCGGCGATCGTGATCAGCCCCGGCGGCGCGGGGGCGGACTCGGAGATGGCATCGGCGACGGCCTCCGCAAGGCCTGTGCGGGATGCCGGGGAGTGGTGGCTGTCCAGGGTGATGCCGGTCGCGGGTGTGGAGCGGGCGGCCGTCGTCACGCAGCCAGAGGCGCACCCCGAGCCGGTCGTGACCGGGAGGGCGACCGAGGCGGACGTGGAGGGGCTGAAGTCGCCGGTGCCCGCGTAGGCCGCCGAGAGCTGCTGCTCGCTCGCATGGGCGAAGCAGGCGACCAGCGACGCCGTCCCGTCACTCAGTGTCGCCGTGCCGACGCTGGAGCCGCCGGCCGAGAAGGTCACCGTCCCGGTCGGAGGGGCGGTGGGCGAGGTCACGGTGGCGGTCATGGTCACCTTCTGGCCTGTCACCGCCGCGGTGGGGGAGACCGTCAGGGTTGTGGCTGTCGAGGCGGCATCGATCGTCTCGGTCACCGCGGCGCTCACCGAGGCTGCGAAATTGCCATCCCCGGCGTAGGCGGCGGTGAGCGCATCGGCTCCCGCCCCGAGCGAGGAGACGACCACCGCCGCGGTGCCCCCGGAGAGGGTTGCCGACCCGACGGCCGAGCCGCCGCTCATCAGCTTCACGGTGCCGGTCGGCACTCCCGTCCCACCGCCGGGCACGACCGACACCACGAAGAGGAGGGTCTCGCCGTAGGGGGCTGGATTGACCGTTGGGATCAGCACCGTCATGGACCCCTGGACGTTGACCTGCTGCTCGAGTGTCGCTGATGCCGACGCGGCGAACGTCGCCGACCCTGAGTACTTGGCCGTGATCGCCTGCGTGCCCGCCGCGAGCGCCGATTCGGCGAGCGCCGCCTGGCCCGTCGATCCGAGGTTGACCGTGCCGAGGCTGGTCCCACCCTCCTCGAAGCTCACCGATCCGCCGGGCACGGCCGTTCCGCTCGCCGGGATCACGGTCGCGGTGAGGATCACCTGATCACCGTAGGCGGATGGGTTCTCCGAGGAGGTGAGCGTCACGCTGGTCGCGATCTCGCTGCAGCACGCCAGCGCCACCAGCGGCACGGCGAGGGCACTGCCGGTGGCGGCGAGCAGCAGCGCGCCGAACGGCCACGATCCGCGTCGTCCCGGCGTTGCTCTCATCGCCTCCCGAGAGTAGGACCATCGGACGGTTGCCGGACCGTCAGCCGCCTCGCGGACTGATGACATTCCTGTGATGTCGGACCATGAAGCCACACATCCGTGACCGGCTGCCACGAGGCGGTCACACGCCGGTCGCGAAGGCCGCCACGGGCGGTGTCAGCCGGGCGTCAGATCCGCGTCGCTCGCCACCTGCGACTGCCGCGATGCGGTCAGGTCGACCTGGTCCTCAGAGCGCATCGCCGGTGGGTGGCAGGGCCAGTCGAGCCGCACCCTGGTTCCCCGACCGGGAGCGGACTCCAGGGTCACGGTGGCCCCGTGCGCCTCGGTCAGGACCTTGACCAGGGAGAGCCCCACGCCCATCCCGCCATAGGCGCGGGTGCCTCCGCTGTCGGCCTGGAAGAAACGCTCGAAGACCCGTTCGTGGAGCGCGGGGTCGATGCCGATGCCGGTGTCGCTCACCTCGATGGTGCAGCGCTCGCCGTGTGGGTGGGAGCGGGCCGAGATGACCACGCTGCCTCCGGGATCGGTGAACTTGACCGCATTGTCGAGCAGGCAGCGGATCACCTGGCGCAGCCGGTCGCGGTCCGCGTCCACCTTGAGACGGGCCGGGATGTCGACCGTCAGCTTCACGGGCAGTCCGTGGGGGAACCGTCGTGTCACCTCGCCCACGGCGTCGTCGACGGTGGCTGCAAGGGCGACCTTCCTGCGGTGCATGCGCAGGTTGTCCGCGCTGACCAGGGAGAGGTCGATCATGGTCTCCAGCATCTCCGAGAGCTGGCTGGTCGCCACCTCGACGTTGCCCAGGATGGCGAGCTTCTGCTCGTCGTCCGCCTCCGACCAGACCATGCGGATCAGCTCCAGATGCCCGACGATGGCGGTGAGCGGGGTGCGCAGCTCGTGCTGCGCGGTGGCGAGGAAGTCGGATTTCATCTCGTCCAGCTCGCGCAACCTGCGCACGGTCTCCCGCTCCTGCTCGAAGAGCCTCGTGTTCTCCACCGCGATGGCGGCGTTGTTGGCGAGTGCGGAGAGGGCGCGCGCGTCGGCGTCGGAGACGCTGTCCGGGCCGGTCACCGCGATCGCGCCGGTGACCCTCTGCCGGTACAGCATCGGGACGACGAGCGTCGCCCGCGACCACGTGGGGGTGCCCTGCGGCTCCGGCTCCCCCCGGCTGCGCGTGAGACGAGCGGGGCGCCCCTCCAGCACGTCCGCCACCACCGCCTGAGCCAGCTCGAATTCCCCGGCTCCGGCCGTACCCTCGCCGTCCGCTCCCCCGGTCGCGATGTCGGCCACACCGTGGCTTCGGGCACTGACCACAAGCTGGTCTCCCTCGCGTGCCAGGAGCACCGCCTCTGAGCGCGGGCCGGCCAGGGACGCGGCAGCCGCGCAGACGGCGCCCTCCAGGCTCGAGACACCGGCGGTGGTGGTGGTCAGGGCCCGGGACACCTCGTCCAGTCGCGTCACGGCCGCGTCGACGTGGCGGATGTTGGTCTCGATCTGGCTCCGCATCTGGTTGACCTGTCGCGCCAGCACCCCCAGCTCGTCCCGGGACCGGACCGGGATGTCGGAGCTGTAGTCACCCCCGGCGATGCGCGCCACACCGGCCGAGAGCTGAGCCACCGGCCGCCGGACGAATCGGTTCACAAAGAGCAGCACCAGCAGGAAGGTGACGAGCAGGGCGGTGAGCGCCAGCCACACCACGGTCAGCTCATCGGTCGTCTGGTCGCCGAGGAAGAGCGAGATCGGGGTCTCCACACCCACGTAGAGCACCGGGGCGCCACTGTTGGGATTCATCCCCTCCAGGGCGATGGCGTTGTCGCCCGAGAGGGGGACCGTGGAGAAGCCGGCGAAGCTGCCCGACGACCGGCCGAGACCGGCCCTGATCGAGGAGGGGACGGCCTCCGCCGAGAGGGTGGGGGCGGCCGGATTGCCGGACAGGGCGTAGAGGGCCGCGCCCGGGCGGTTGGCGATGATGACCGGGGTGTAGCCCTGCCCCACCGCGCCGAGGAGCCGGAGCAACTGGTCGGTGAGCGGCATGCTGTAGACGACGGCGCCGAGGACCTGGGTGGATCCCGACGCCATCACGGGGGCGGCGAAGTCATACACCGGGATCCTGGAGGTCAGGAAGTCGATGGCCTCGGCAGGATTGCCCCGGAGCGCTCCTGCCACCTCGGGGAGGCCGGAGGAGAGCTCGGGCACACCGGCCAGGTCGGTGGTGGCGAGCAGCGTTCCGCTGGCGTTGAACACCGCCACCGTCTCATCGGGGAGATCGGTGATGACCTTGGTCGAGCCGGTGAGGAGGTCGGTCAACTGGGTCTGCGGGTCCGCGGAGCTGAGGGCTGTCGCCATCTCGGGCAAACCCGCGACATCCTGGGCCGCGAAGCGGGCCTGGGGGGCGGCGACCTGCTGCACCAGCTCGCGGTAGGCCTCGGCCCTGCTCTCGGCATTGGTCTCGGCCCCCGTCCGGGTCTGCTGGTTCCGACTCACCAGGAGGAATGCGCTGATGGCGACGATGATCGTCAGGGACAGGAGGAATCCGCCCAGGAGCAGCCGGGCGGCGAAGGTGATGCGGGGCCGGCGGATGAACCGCCGTTGCCCAGGCGCGGCGGAGACCATGACTGGGTGAAGCGTAGGACCGCGACCCTGAAACCGATCAAATCGAGCGGGAATGTCGCGGGATTGTCGCAGCACGTTGGTCACCGGGACGGCGCCGTGGGCGGTCCGGCCGGTGCCGCGCGGCGTGGTAGAGTGCGTCGCGACGGATCCACTTCAAGCAGGTCCCGTGAGGCCGGCAAGGGGATCGGAGCCGGCTGCCGCCGGTGCCCCTCTGCTGCGCCCCACGGGCAGTCGATGGAGGCCACCGCGATGACGTCGGCCAGCACGACCAGCAGGTTGGAGCACGTCCTCTCCAGCGAGCAGTTCGATCGGCAGAGCCTCGACGACGTCTTTGCCCGCGCCGACCGGCTGGCCGGGCACCGCGACACCCGCCTTGCCGGGCGGATCATGGCAACCCTCTTCTACGAGCCATCCACCCGAACGCGGCTCAGCTTCGAGTCGGCGATGCTCCGGCTGGGCGGCTCGGTGATGGGCACCGAGGCGGCCCGGGAGTTCTCCAGCGTGATCAAGGGCGAGACCCTGGAGGACACCATCCGCATGGTCTCCTCCTACGCCGACGTCATCGTGCTGCGCCACGACCAGGCCGGGGCAGCGGCCCGGGCGGCCGCGGTGGCGTCGGTACCGGTCGTCAACGCTGGGGACGGCCCCGGTGAGCACCCGACCCAGGCGCTCCTCGACCTCTACACCATCCGCTGTGAGCGCGGCAGCGCGGATGGGGTTCACATCGCCTTCTGTGGCGACCTCCGCTTCGGCCGCACCGTGCACTCGCTGGTGCAGCTGCTGAGCCTCCATCCCGGGGTTCGGATGAGCTTCGTGGCTCCCGAGGTGGTCCAGGTGGGCGCCGACCTGCAGGCCAGGATGACCGCCGCCGGGGTCCCCTTCCAGCTCACCGACCGCCTCGACGGGGTGATCGAGTCCGTGGACGTCGTCTATCAGACCCGGGTCCAGAAGGAGAGATTCACCGATCTCGCCGACTTCGAGGCGGCGCGGCGTGCGATCCGCATCGACGCCGAGGTGATGCGGGCCCTGCCCGCCAAGGCCATCGTCATGCATCCCCTCCCCCGGGTCGACGAGATCGCCACCGAGGTGGACGCGGACCCGCGTGCCGCCTACTTCCGCCAGGCGCGCAATGGGGTCGCCGTCCGCATGGCCGTGCTGGACCTCCTGCTCGGATGACCCAGGTGCAACGCGCCGCGCCGGCGGGCTCTGCCAGTCCCGGATGGCCACGCACCCGCGTGCTGGACGGGCACGGGGTCAGCCGGGTCCTGACCCGGCTCGCGCACGAGATCGTCGAGGGCCATCCGGGCGACCTGGACCGGGTCGTCCTCGCCGGCATCAGGGAGGGTGGTGTCGGGGTCGCCCGCGACCTCTGCGCCCATCTCCGGTCGATCTCGCCTGCCGAGGTGACGCTGGTGGCGGTCGACGTGAGCGGCTTCCGGGATGATCGCCCGCGCCAGCCCGGCCTGGACGGCGCCTGGCAGGAGATCCTGCCCTCGGCGGGCCGGGCCCGTCCCACACCCTCGCCCGAGGGGAGCGTCGTGATCCTCGTCGACGACGTGATCCAGACCGGTCGGACCATGCGGGCCGCCTTCGACGTCGTCTCGTCGCAGGGCCGGCCGGCGGCGATCGAGATGGCGGTCCTGGTGGACCGGGGGGGCCGTGAGGTTCCGGTGCGCCCCACCTACGTCGGCAAGAACCTCCCGGTGACCGCCTCGGAGTGGGTGGAGATCGAGCTCGGCCCGGATCCGGATGGGGGCGGGATCTTCCTGGTGCCCCGCCCATGAACTGCATCCTCCGCGGCGTCCGGGTCATCGACCCGCTCGCCAGACGTGACGCGGCCGGCCAGGACGTCTGGCTCAGCGAGGGCCGGATCGTCGCCATCTACAAGCACATGGGGGAGGGGACCCTGCCGGTCATCGACCTCACCCCACCGCCGGGCGGTACCCCGGTCATCCTCTGCCCCGGCTTCATCGACATCCACACCCACCTCCGCGAGCCGGGCGACGAGGGCGCCGAGACCATCCACAGCGGCTCCCAGGCGGCCGCGGCCGGGGGTTTCACCCAGATCGTGGCGATGGCCAACACCGTGCCGCCGATCGACAGTCCCGACCGGGTCAAGGAGGCCACCTTCCGCGCTGTGGCGGCCTCGGTCCAGGTGCTCACCGGCTGCTCGCTGACCCGGGGGCTGAAGGGAGAGGAGCTGGTCGACATGGAGGCCTGCGCCGCCGCCGGCGCGGCCGCTTTCAGCGACGACGGCCGCAACAGCTTCTCCCCGCGCCTGCTCAGCGAGGCGATCGCTCGCGCGGTGTCCCTCGGCCGTCCGGTGATGATCCACCCGGAGGACGAGGAGACCCTCGCCCAGGTCAACGGGGTGCAGGGGCCGGTCCAGCGCTGCGGGCTGCGCCCGGTGGAGGCGGAGACCCGCGCCATCGACTACGCGCTGCGCGCTCTCGCCCACGCCGGCAAGGGGCACGTCCATCTCCAGCACGTGTCGTCGGCGGCGGGCGTCGAGATGGTCCGTCGGGCCAAGGAGGGCGGCGCCAACGTGACCGCCGAGGCGACCCCGCATCACCTCGGCATGTGGCTCCCCTTCGCCACCGAGCCGCAGCCGGCAGGACTGCTCAAGGTCAATCCCCCCCTTCGCACCGACCAGGACAGGGACGCCCTGGTTCAGGGGCTCCGGGACGGTGTGGTCGATGCGGTGGCGACCGACCACGCGCCGCACCGCGTCGAGGAGAAGGCCCTCCCCTACGACCGGGCGGCCCCGGGGATGATCGGCCTGGAGCTGGCTCTGGCGGTCTGCATCACCCTGGGAGGGATGGGCGGAGACTGGATTCCCACCCTGGTGGACCGCCTCACCATCGGCCCCTACCGCGTCCTCGGCAAGGCATCCGGGATCCGGGAGCCCCGCCTGCGCATCGGCGAGGCGGCAACCTGTGTGCTCTTCGATCCGGCGTCCGAGTGGACGGTCGAGCCGGCGCATCTCCGTTCCGGGTCTCAGAACACGCCGCTCCTCGGGGCGCGCCTCCACGGGCGGGTGCTGATGACCCTGGTCGACGGTGCCCTCGTCCACCACGATCGGCAGCGCCTCCCCTGGCCCGCACCCGCTCCGGCCACGGACACCGCCCGTGCCTAGGGGGCGGCTCGCGCTCGAATCCGGTGCCGTCCACGAGGGATGGCTCTTCGGTGCCCCGCTCCATCCCGCGAGGTCGGGCGAGGTCGTCTTCAACACCTGCATGACCGGGTACCAGGAGATCTGCACCGACCCGTCGTACGCCGGTCAGATGGTGGTGATGACGTACCCGCTGATCGGGAACTACGGGGTGCGGGACGACAACGCCGAGTCCGGCCGGATGCACTGCCGGGCGCTCATCGTCCGGGAGCTCTCCGAACGGGTCGGGCACGCCGGCGCCGATCGCTCCCTCGACGAGGAGCTGCGCCGTCAGGGCGTCCCCGGGCTGCGCGGCGTCGACACCCGGGCCCTGACCCGGCACCTCCGCGACCGGGGCACCCTCCGCGGGGTCCTCGCGGTCGCCTCGGCGCTCACCTCCGAGGCGCAGGTGGACCTCGCCCGCCGGGCACCGTGGGTCAGCGACCGCGATCTCGTGGCCGAGGTCTCGCAGACCGAGCCGTGGAGCCGATGGGATGAGCCGCTCTGCCCGGAGCTGGAGCTGGGAGTGCTCCGGAGCGGCGCGGCCGGGCGTTTTCGCGGGGTCCGGATCGTCACCGTCGACCTCGGCCTGAAGCGCAACCAGCTTCGGGCCCTGACCAGCCGGGGCGCCGAGGTGATCACCGTCCGGCACGACGCCGACCTCGACTCCGTCATGGGTCACCGGCCTCACGGGGTGGTGCTGAGCAATGGTCCCGGCGACCCGTCCCGGCTGCCCGGCCAGGTCCAGCTCGCCCGCCGGCTGCTGGAGCGCGGCGTCCCTATCCTCGGCATCTGCCTCGGTCACCAGGTGCTCGGTCAGGCCGCGGGCGCGACCACGTCGCGGCTCGGATTCGGCCACCACGGCGGCAACCACCCGGTCCGCGACGAGCTGAGCGGCGCGGTCTACGTGACCTCCCAGAACCACGAGTTCCAGGTCGACGCCCAGACCCTGCCCGCCGGCTCCGGCTGGTACGTGAGCGAACGCAATCTCAATGACGGCAGCGTCGAGGGGCTCCGCCACCAGAACCTTCCGGTCATCTCTGTCCAATACCACCCGGAGGGCGCCCCCGGCCCCCAGGATCGCGCCCAGGTCTTCGACGAGTTCCTCGCCCTCGCCTCCCGGTACGGCGACGCCCCGGTCGAGCTTCGAACCGATGGTCACGGCGAAGGGGAGGCCGGGGTGCGCGGTGGGCGCAGGCTCGGCGCAGGCGGCAGCAGCAATGCCGCCGAGCCGAGGGCGCCGATCGCCAGTCAGGGCGATCGGACGCCCGGGCCGGAGCGAACCACCACCCCAGCCTTCCCGTCGGTGGTCGATCGACCGAAGTCCGTGCTCGTCATCGGCAGCGGCCCGGTGATCATCGGCCAGGCCGCGGAGTTCGACTACGCCGGCACCCAGGCGTGCAGGGCCCTTCGCGAGGAGGGCATCCGGGTGGTGCTGGTCAACAGCAACCCGGCCACGATCATGACCGACGACCAGTCGGCGGACGCGGTCTACATCGAGCCGCTGACCGTCCCGGTCCTGGAGCGGATCATCGCCGCCGAGCGCCCCGAGGGGTTGCTCGCCACCCTCGGCGGCCAGACCGGTCTCAATCTCGCCATAGCGCTGGAGGATGCCGGCGTCCTCGAGAAGTACGGGGTGCGGCCCCTGGGGACGTCCCTGGAGGCGGTCCGGACCGCCGAGGACCGCGAGAAATTCAAGGAGCTGCTCCAGCGCATCGGCGAGCCGGTGCCCGAGTCGCGGACCGTCGACTCGCTCGCCGACGCGCGCCGGTTCCTCGCCGAGATCGGGTTGCCGCTCGTGGTGCGGCCCGCATTCACCCTGGGTGGGACGGGTGGGGGTCTCTGCGCCACCGAGGAGCAGTTCGTCGAGGTGGTGAGCAACGGTCTCGCCGTCTCACCGATCGGCCAGGTTCTGGTGGAGCGGTCGCTCGCCGGATGGCGCGAGATCGAGTACGAGGTGATGCGGGACGCCTCGGGGACCTGCATCACGATCTGCAACATGGAGAATCTCGACCCCATGGGGGTGCACACGGGCGACTCCATCGTGGTGGCGCCGGCGCAGACCCTCACCGACCGCGAGCACCAGCAGCTGCGCAGCGCGGCGCTGCGGATCATCAGCGCGCTCGGCATCGCCGGCGGGTGCAACGTCCAGTTCGCGCTCGCCCCCGACGCCTCCGATTACCACGTGATCGAGGTGAATCCCCGGGTGTCGCGCTCCTCGGCGCTCGCCAGCAAGGCGACCGGCTACCCCATCGCCCGGCTGGCCGCCAAGATCGCGGCGGGGCGCCGCCTCGACGAGGTGCCGAACGCGGTGACCGGCAAGACCTGCGCCGCCTTCGAACCGGCCCTCGACTACTGCGTGGTCAAGATCCCGCGCTGGCCCTTCGACAAGTTCCCGGAGGCCGACCGTCGCCTGGGAACCCAGATGAAATCCACCGGCGAGGTGATGGCCATCGAGCGCAGCTTCGAGGCCGCCTTCAGCAAGGCGCTGCGCTCGCTGGAGCAGCGGCCTCCGGCCGAGGCCGAGGTCCGGGATCCCGTGCTCCTCGGCAATCCCAACGACCGTCGCATCTTCGCGGTCATGGAGGCGCTCCGCCGGGGCGGCTCGGTCGAGGACGTCAGCCGCGTCAGCACCATCGCCCCCTGGTTCGTCGACCGCATCCGCGCCCTGGTCGACGTCGAGGAGGCGCTCCGCCGCGGTGTCGACGACGACACCCTGGTCTCGGCCAAGCGGATGGCGCTCTCCGACCGGCGGATCTCCGAGTTGTCCGGCGTCGCCACCGCGGAGATCGCCGAGGCGCGCACGCGGCTTGGGCTCGCCCCCACCTTCAAGTGCGTCGACACCTGTGCTGCCGAGTTCGCCGCCACCACCCCGTACTACTACTCGACCGTCGAGGCCGAGGACGAGAGGCCGGTGCCGGATGGCGACACGGTGGTGGTGCTCGGCAGCGGGCCGATCCGGATCGGCCAGGGTATCGAGTTCGACTACTGCAGCGTCCAGGCCGCGCAGGCGCTGCGCCGTCAGGGCGTGGCGGCGATCATGGTCAACAGCAACCCGGAGACCGTCAGCACCGACTTCGACTGCAGCACCCGCCTCTACTTCGAGCCGCTCGACCAGGAGGCGGTCCTCGCCGTGATCGAGGCCGAGCGGGCGGGTGGAGTCGTGGTCCAGTTCGGGGGGCAGACGGCCATCAACCTGGCCGAGCCCCTCGACCGCCATGGCGTCACCATTCTCGGCACCTCGGTCGACGCCATCGACCTGGCCGAGGACCGCCGCCGCTTCGAGGCGCTGATGCGGCGCCTGCAGATCCCACAGCCCCACGGGGCGGCCACCATCGACCCCCTGGAGGCGGCGGAGATCGCGGACCGGATCGGCTACCCCGTGCTGGTGCGCCCCTCCTTCGTGCTGGGCGGGAGGGCCATGGAGATCGTCCACTCGCGCGATCAGCTCCAGCGGTTCGTCGCCGCAGCCATGGCCGCCCTGCCCGACGACAGCGACCGGGTGGGGGGGTCGCGGGGCACGGTGCTCGTCGACAAGTACCTCTTCGGCACCGAGGTGGACGTGGACGCGGTCTCCGATGGCGAGACCGTGGTGATCCCCGGACTCATGGAGCACGTGGAGCGTGCGGGCGTCCACAGCGGCGATTCCATGGCCGCGTATCCTGCCGGCGGTCTCGACGCCGAGGTCACCCGCCGGATCGTGTCCAACACCGTGGACATCGCCCGGGCACTCCCGGTGCGCGGCCTGTGCAACATCCAGTTCGTGATCTGGCGCGGCCTGCCCCACGTGCTCGAGGTCAACCCCCGCGCGTCCCGGACCGTCCCCTTCATCAGCAAGGTGACCGGGGTGCCGATGGTCGAGCTGGCCACCCGGGTGATGCGCGGTGAGAGGCTCGCTGACCTCGGCTACGAGACCGGCCTCCGCGCCGCCGCGCCGCTCGTGGCGGTGAAGGCCCCGGTCTTCTCGACCGTCAAGCTCGCGCTGGTCGATTCCGCGCTCGGCCCCGAGATGAAGTCGACCGGCGAGGTGATGGGCATCGACACCACCCTCGGCGCGGCTCTCGAGAAGGCCTTCGTGGCCGCGCTCGGCTCGGTCCCGGCCAAGGGCGCCGTGCTCTGCAGCATCGCCGACTCCGACAAGGCGGAGGCGCTGCCGCTCGTCGCCCAGCTCTCGGCTCTGGGCTTCGCCGTCTACGCCACCGCGGGCACCGCCGCCGCCCTCAGCGCGGCCGGCGTCACCGCCACCGCGGTGGGCCGGATCGGCCAGAGCCGGCCCAACGTCCTCGACATCATCGAGGAGGGCCGGGTGTCGCTGATCGTCAACACCGTCTCCAACCTGCAGAGCGACGAGCTCGTCCTGGCGCCGGATGGAAGTGGCGGGCTGGCGGCGGCCGGGCGGACGGTGAAGGACGGCTACCGCATCCGGCTGGCCGCCGAGCACCGCCGCATCCCCTGCTGCACCTCCATCGACACCGCCCAGGCCCTGGTCGACGCCATCACCCGGCAGCGCCGGGGAGCTGAGATCACCGTGGCGACGGTGCGCGCCTACCGCGAGGGCATCGTCGCGGCGGTACCCGGGTGAGCCTTCCCCCCTCCGATCTCGGCCGTGCCCGCGACGAGACGGGGGAGGTGGTCGCCGTCCTGGCGCTGGGGGGCGGGATGGTGGAGATCACCGCCCGGCTGCCACACCTGGCGGCTGCCGCTCGGCCCGGGGAGTTCGCCCAGCTCCGCGCCTGGACCGGGGTCGATCCCCTGCTCCGGCGCCCCTTCAGCGTGGCCTGGACGGCGGGTGAGCTCTGCACCTTCGTCCTGGAGGCGGTCGGCGCCGGCACCCGCCTGCTGGTGGCGCTCAGGCCCGGCGACCCGCTGCAGGCACTCGGTCCGCTCGGCAACGGCTTCCGTCTCGACCCGGCACCCGAACGGGCGCTGATCGTCAGCGGGGGGCTGGGCTGTGCGCCCTTTCCCCTCCTGGTGCGGGAGCTGCGCCGGGGGGGATGCCCCGATGTGACGGTGCTGAACGGCGCGGCGACCGCCGCCCGGCTCTACCCCGCGGAGCGCTTCCGCCGCGACGAGGACGGGATCCGGGTGGTCGAGGCCACCGACGACGGCAGCCGGGGGCACCACGGCCTGGTGACCGAGCTGGTCGCGGGCGTCTGCGACCAGACGACGGCCGTCTACGCCTGCGGCCCCAACCCGATGCTCGCCGCCCTCGCGGAGACGCTCGAACGGCTGCCCCGTCCGCCGCGGCGCGCCGAGGTCTCCCTGGAGGCGCCGATGGGGTGCGGGTTCGGCACCTGCCTGGGATGCGCGCTCCCGGGGGCGGGCGGCGAGTGGCTGCTCTGCTGCCGCCAGGGGCCGGTGGCGGAGGTCGCCCAGGTGGACTGGCCCGCTCTGCTGGCCCTACCCCCGGCGCACGTCGCATGACCGCTCTCGACCTGCGTGTGGACCTCGGGCGCGGCCTCGTCCTTCCCAATCCGGTCGGGCTGGCCAGCGGCACCGCCGGCTACGGCTTCGAGCTCGGCCAGCTCATCGACCTCGACCGTCTCGGTGCCCTCTTCACCAAGGGGACGACGCTCCTACCTCGGGACGGCAACCCGCCTCCCCGGGTGGCCGAGGTCCGGGGCGGGATGCTCAACGCGATAGGCCTGCACAACCCGGGGGTCGAGCACGTCGCCTCCGCCTACGCGCCCGAATTCTCCCGCTGGAGCGTCCCGGTCGTCGTCAACGTCGCCGGCGGGAGCGTCGAGGACTACCTCGCCTGCCTGGATCGCCTCGAGCGGGCCGAGGGCCTGGCCGGCTACGAGCTGAACATCTCCTGCCCCAACATCGCCAACGGGCTCGACTTCGGCCGGGACCCGGCTGCGGCCGGTCGCCTGGTCGCCGCCGCGCGCGCCCGCACCGGGCGGCACCTGATGGTCAAGCTGAGCCCCAATGTGACCGACATCGCCGCGGTGGCGCGAGCCGTGGAGGAGGCGGGTGCCGACTCGGTCTCGGCGGTCAACACCTACGTCGGCATGAAGATCCATCGCGGCATTCGAGCCCCGGTGCTACCGGGTCGCGGCACCGGAGGTCTGAGCGGGCCGGCGATCAAGCCGCTGGCCCTCGCCGCGGTGGCTCAGGTCGGCGCCGCCGTGAGCATCCCGGTGGTCGGGGTCGGCGGGATCATGAATGCCGGCGACGCCCTGGAGTTCCTTATCGTCGGCGCCGCGGCGGTCCAGGTGGGCACCGCCACCTTCGTCAACCCCGACGCGAGCCTCCAAATCCTGGATGGGCTGACGGAGATCGCAACCCAGGCCGGGGTGCGGCGGCTCGGGGAGCTGCGCGGCCGAACTCTGACACGCCGCGCCGTGCCCCCTGCAGGGATCGAACCTGCATCAACCGGTTAAAAGCCGGCTGCTCTGCCATTGAGCTAAGGGGGCGGCTGGAACCGCATTATGCCCACCGCCCCGCCGGGCGCCGGGCTGGGGCGCGCCCATGGGCATCGCAGGCGCCGCCCGCCGACGCGCTCTCAGCTCCGCCACCACTCGAGGGGCAGGGGCGATGTCGCACCATCTTCGGTTGTGCCCGCCACGGTTCGGGGCTTCCCCGCGCAGTTTCCGGTCCGGCGAGACGGCCGCCGTCCCTGGCGCTACCGGCTCACCGCCGGGCTCTGCGGCATCTGCCTGCGGGTGCTCTTCTTCCGCCGGCTCAGGTTCGAGGGGAGCGCGAACGTCCCCCTCGAGGGTCCGCTGGTGGTCGCCTCCAACCACATCAGCAACTGGGACGGGCTGATCATCGGCTCCTTCTTCTCCGGCACCCTCTTCGCGATGGTCAAGCGGGAGGTCTTCCAGCCGGCGCCGCTCGCCTGGCTGCTCGGCGGCTGCAACTGCTTCCCCGTGGACCGGGGCACCGCCGACCGCCGCGCGCTCCGGATCAGCCTCGACATCCTGCGGGGTCGCGGGCGGCTGCTCGTCTTCGTCGAGGGCCACCGCTCCCGGGGCCGGGGCATGGGGCCCGCGGAGGCGGGCGCGGGGTTTCTGGTGCGCCGCACCCAGGCGGCGGTGCTGCCGGTTGCGATCTGGGGTACCGAGCGCGCGCTGGTCCGGAGCGGCGGGCTGCTGCCCCGCCGCGCGCACCTCCACGTCCGCTATGGGCGCCCGGTGACAGTCTCGGGGCGCCGGGACCGGGAGATCGCCGACGCCATCGCCAGTGAGGTGGCGTCACTGCTGCCGCCCCGGTACGCGGGAGTCCACGGATCGGCGTCCGCTCGAGCGGACCGGCCGGCCACGGAAACCGCCGCTCTCGCCGGCGACCGGCCCTGACCGCTCGGGGTCAGGCCGGCGGCGTGCCCTCGGCCGGCTTCTCGAGGCTCTCCAGGCAGGTGAAGGCGACCACCTCCTTGGTGTCGGGCGCCGAGTCGAAGCGGACGATCGCGGTCTGGCTGAGCACCGTCTCGACCCTGCCGGTGGTGCCGACGGGGTAGTTGCCGATCAGCGTGCCCGTGCGGGGGCGGGTGTTCTGGATGAGCACAACCCGCTCGCCGACGGCGAACGGAGGAGGCGGCTCCTCCCGGGCGCTGGGCGGGCGGCCCGGCTGAGGCCGCACCGGGGGCGGGAGGACGGGGCCGACCACGGGGTCAGCCTCCTCCTCGTCGTCCACCTGGACCACGGCGTCGTCGACCAGGTCGACGTCGACGACATCGGGGATCTCGACCTCGGGGATCTCGACCTCGGGGACGTCGTGGACCTCGCCGACGACCAGCTCGAGGTCATCGTCGTCGCCCGCAACGGCGTCCAGGTCAGCGGGCTCGTCGTCTAGATCGTCGCCAGCCATGTTCCCCTTCTCGTCTTGGGATGAGTGCTGAGAGAGCGAGGATACCGCCTCGCCAGCCCGGTGCCGCCCGGGTGTGGAGGGGAGAGTTGCCAAGGCCCACCCGGGCGTCAGCCTAGAATCGGGCACGATGGCGGTTCGTACCTGGACGGCACTCTCCCCCCGAGCCCAGCAGCGCGCCCTCGAGATCGCCCCGGGGGCGATGACCTGGGCGGTGCTGTTGACCCCTTTGATCGTCGGCTTCGCCATCCGGTTCAACGATCCCGCCGACCTCTGGGTGCTGGGACTGGGAGCCGTGCTCCTCGATGCCTACTGGTTTCTCCGCACCGCGGTCACCGTCTACTTCGTGTGGCGCTCACTCCATGAGCTGCACCGCGTCGAGGCCACCGACTGGTGGGCCGAATGCGAGGCCATCCAGCCCTCCGAGGGCGCGCTTGGACCCAACGACATCACCCACTGCGTGCTCATCCCCACCTATACGGAGCGCTACGAGGTGCTGCGCGCCACCGTCGACGCACTCGTCGCCCAGCACTACCCGGACCAGCTCAAGGTCTGCGCCATCATCACTCGGGAGACCGACCTGGCCGGCTGTGAGAATGTCGCCCGGCTGCGCCGGGAGCTAGGGGGTCGCTTCCGCGCCTTCATCCACATCAAGGACCCGTTGCTTCCCGGGATCGTGGTCGGCAAGTCGGCGGCGATGGCCTATGGCGGACCGGTGCTGCGCCGCCATTGCGACGAGCTCGGGCTGGATCCCACCCGGACGCTGATCACCGACCTCGACTCCGACTTCCGCCTGCACCCGGAGTATTTCGCCTACATCACCTGGAACTTCCTGCACGTCGATCGCGCGCTGACCTCGATCTGGCAGCCGGTGCCCGTCTTCCTGAACAACCTGTGGCGGGTGCCGGCGGCGGTCCGGGTGATGGCGACGGCGGCGACGCAGTGGCAGATGTTCCTCCACCAGCATCCCGAGCGCCTGGTCATGTTCTCCTCGTACACCATGTCGATGAAGCTGCTCACCGAGGCTGGGTACTGGGACGACGATGTCATCCCCGAGGACTCACGCTTCTTCTGGAAGGCCTTCTTCCGCTACGGCGAGCAGCTCCAGGTGCGGCCCGCCTTCCTCCCCGTCTTCGGCGATGCTCCACGAGCGCGCGACTACGCCGCCACCCACGTCAGCCAGTACAACCAGATCAAGCGCTGGGCCTGGGGTGCGACCGACGTGCCCTACGTCTGCGTGCGGCTGCTCAATCATCCGGAGATTCCCTGGAGGCTGCGGGCACAGCGCTTCCGCTTCCTGATGTTCAACCACCTCACCTGGGCGACACTGCCCCTCCTGTTGCCCATCGGGGGTTCGCTGCCGGCGCTCATCGATCTCGACTACAGCCTCTCTCCGACCGCCACCGCGCTCGGGCTGCTGACCACCGTCATCCTCACCATGACCCTGCTCAACACCCTGGTCCTGATCGTGGTGGACCGGGCGATGTGCCCCAAGCCCAGCGAGTGGGGCAGGTGGCGCCGCCTCTACGCCGATTTCCAGCTCTTCCTCTACCCGGTGGTCGGGCTGGCGCTGTCGGTCATCCCCGCCTTGGAGGCGCAAACCCGCCTGATGTTCGGCGCTTACCTGGAGTATCGGGTCACCGACAAGGAGTGATCGACGCCTGAGGCGGAGACTAGACTGGGGTCACATTCCGTTCGAGGCCCGCGCTGCAGCCGGCCTGCCGTCAGCTGGACGGCCGGCGCGAAAGCGCGATCAGGGAGGAGCATCGCGATGTCCGAGAAAGCTCCCGTGACCACCACCGACGCTGGCATCCCGGTGCCGAGCGACGAGCACTCCCTGACCGTCGGGGACAGCGGGCCGATCCTGCTCCAGGACCACTTCCTGATCGAGAAGATGGCGCAGTTCAACCGCGAGCGGGTGCCGGAACGCGTGGTCCACGCCAAGGGCGGCGGGGCCCACGGCTACTTCGAGGTCACCGAGGATGTCAGCCGCTGGACCAGGGCCGCTCCGCCGACACGGCGCGTGACCCGCGCGGCTTCGCGGTCAAGTTCTACACCGACGAGGGCAACTACGATCTGGTCGGCAACAACACCCCAGTCTTCTTCATCCGCGACCCCAGCAAGTTCTCCGACTTTATCCACTCCCAGAAGCGCCTCCCCGACAGCCACCTGCGCAGCGCCACCATGCAGTGGGACTTCTGGTCGCTCTCGCCGGAGTCGATGCATCAGGTGATGATCCTGATGAGCGACCGGGGCACCCCCTACAGCTGGCGCCACATGAACGGCTATGGCAGCCACACGTTCAAGTGGGTCAACGCCGCCGGCGAGGCGGTGTGGGTCAAGTACCACTTCAAGAGCGAGTCGGGCATCCGCAACTTCACCGACGCCGAGGCCAAGGCGATGAGCGCGGAGGATCCGGACTTCCACATCCGGGATCTCTTCCAGCACCTCGCCGGGGGCGGCGAGGCGGCCTGGCGCCTGGAGGTTCAGATCATGCCGCTGGCTGATGCCGACGGCTACCGGTTCAACCCGTTCGACCTCACCAAGGTGTGGCCCCACAAGGACTATCCCGCGATCACCATCGGCCGCATGGTCCTCAACCGCAACCCGGGCAACTACTTCGCGGAGGTGGAGCAGGCGGCTTTCGAGCCGTCCAACATGGTGCCGGGCGTCGAAACCTCTCCCGACAAGATGCTGCTCGGCCGTCTCTTCTCCTACCCGGACGCACATCGCTACCGGATTGGGGCCAACTACCAGCAGCTGCCCATCAACCAGCCCCGTTCCCCGATTCACAGCTACAACGTTGACGGTCCGATGCGCTACCGGCACGCGGGTGACCAGCCGGCCTACGCGCCCAACAGCCTGGGCGGTCCGGCAGCGGACCCGTCCCGCTACGGCGAGAGTTCGTCGCACGTCGAGGGCAATCTGGTCCGCTCCCCCTACCGGCTGCACGCGGAGGACGACGACCATACCCAGGCGGGCATGCTGTACCGCGACGTCATGGGCGACGTCGAACGCGAGCGTCTGGTCGCCAACCTCACCGGCCATCTCTCCGAGGTGGACGTGGAGGCGGTGTTGGAACGGTCCCTCGCCTACCTTCGCCAGATCGACGGCGGGCTGGGCGCACGGGTGGCGGCCGGACTGGGCCGGGGCAAGGGCTGACCGTCCCCCGGCTACGAGCCCTCCGAGGAGCGGGAGGAGATGTGCGCGGCGCGCCTCGTGAGGTCCTCCCCGTCAGAGGCTGACCGGGCGCCCGCTCAGGACCTCCGCCGCCAGCAGGTACGCGCCCGCGCTCCAGCTCTGGCCGGGTGCCCCCTCGGGCTCTCCGGTCCGCGCGTCGATCCACTCGTGGAAGCCCCACCCAGGTCCAGAGGTCCGGTTGAGCCGGTTCGCCGCAGTCAGCCGGGTGAACTCGGCACCGGCCTCCGCCACCATCCCGACTCGCTGCAGGGCGACCACGTAGAGGGCGCCGATGAAGGGCCAGACGCCGCCGTTGTGGTACCGGCCGGGGGGGTTGCGCCAGCGCTCGTCCTGGAAGCCCTCCAGGTCGTGCCGGTACATCCCCCAGCGGTCGCCGGGCTCGAAGCTCCGGGTGTAGGTTGGCATCGGATAGGGGACGCCGGCCGCGCTCCGGTGCAGGAACTCCATGATCAGCCGGGCTCGCTCGGGGGCGGCGATCCCGTACAGGATCGCGAGCACGTTGCCCAGGACGTCGCACTCGTCCACGTAGCGGCCCCCGTCGACGTGGGAGAGATAGTGACGCCGGTCGTCGCGCATCGCGTCGCGGCGAGCGGCCGGGCCGACCGGGTGGGGGAAGTCGGCGTCGGAGCCGGGCGGATGCCCGACTCCCTGGAGGAGCTCGCCGTGGTCGGAGCCGGGTTCCGGCCAGAGTAGAAGGTCGATCTTGCGGCGGAGCAGCGCGGCTCGCGCCCGGTATTGCTCGGCGTCGCCCGGGAAGATCTCCGCCATGCCGAGCAGCGCCCGGTGGTAGAGGGCATTGACGTAGAGCAGCTTCCCCGCGCGCTGCAGCGTCGAGTCCATCCAATCTCCACCGGACGGGGAGTCGATGAGGGTGAACTGGTTGGCGTCCTGGTCCGCCAGCCAGAGGATCGCCCGCCGCAGGTGCGGCCTCAAGCGGCGCTGGAGCCGGTCATCCGGATGCGCGTTGAGGTGCTGAGAGGCGGCCACCACGAAGAGGCAGGTTGCGTCGGTGCAGCCTGCCTCGTGGAAGTCCCAGTAGCCCCGGCGGGGCCACCAGGCGTTGGGCAGCTGCCCGGACGCCGCTTGGAGTTGAGCCAGCCCCACCAGGCTGCGCGCCACCGCCCCGACCAGCTCAGGGTCGGCGGAGACGTTGACCCCGAGTGAGGCAAAGGCCACATCACGGGTCCACACGGCGGCGTAATGGGGGAGCTCCGCGGAGGCGAGCAGCCCTTCCGGGGCGGCGGCGGCCCGGAGCACAGAGAGCGCCTGACCGACGCCCTCGGCGAGATCGGAGGAGGCCTCAGTCCCGATGCCCGCTCTCGACGTCGCGGTACTCCCCGGGGCTGACCACGGTTCCGGGGGCGAAGCGGACCGCTTGCTTGGACACCTTCGAAGCCCTCGATCTCTGAGAGGTGGCGGCGAGCACCGAGTCTAGCCCGCGCTGCTGGAGACGGCCAGCCCGCAGGCCTCACGTGCCATGTCGAGGGTCTGCCGAGCCGCGACGCGGGCACGCCGCGCGCCGTCGGCGAGGACGTCGTCGACCAGATGTGGCTGCGCGGCGAGCTCGTCACGCCTCTCGCGCATCGGGGCGAAGTGGTCGGCGATCGCCTCCGCGAGCCATCGCTTGACCTCGACGCAGCCGGTCCGCGCCCCCCGCTCGCCCTGCCAGATCTCTGCCACCCGGTCAGCGCTGAAGAAGCTGTGGAGGATGCAGACGTTGCAGTGCTCGGGGTGGCCGGGGTCGCTGCGGCGCGGCCGCTCGACGTCGGTGACCATGGTCATCACCGTCT
>JBEKAP010000003.1:0-27175 GCA_050015875.1 Candidatus Dormibacteria bacterium
GTCTACGACATGATCTGCGCGGTCGACACCATCGGCCTCTTCCAGATCGAGTCGAGAGCCCAGCAGCAGGCGCTCCACCAATCCCAGCCACGGGAATTCAACGACCTGGTGGTCCAGGTCGCGATCATCCGGCCCGGGCCCATCCAGGGCGACGCCGTCAACCCCTACCTGCGCCGCCGCCAGGGGCTGGAGCCGGTCACCTACCTCCATCCCAGCTTAGAGCCAATCCTGTCGGAAACCAAGGGGGTCATCCTCTACCAGGAGCAGATCCTGCGCATCGTCATGGATCTCGGCGGCTACAGCGCGGGCGAGGCCGACCGTTTCCGGCGGGCCATGAACCGGCACCGCTCGCGGCTCGAGATGCAGTCGCTGCACGACGACTTCGTCCGCCGCTGCGGCGAGCACGGCGGTGTCGACGCCGGTGTCGCCGAGAAGCTCTTCCGCAGCGTCGCCGGCTTCGCCGCGTTCGGCTTCTGCAAGTCGCACGCCGCCGCCTTCGCCCGGACCGTCTACGAGACCGCGTGGCTGCGCCTGGAGTACCCGGCCCACTGGCTCTGCGCCCTGCTCAACGCGCAGCCGATGGGCTTCTACCACCCCTCGGTGCTGGTCGACGACGGCAAGCGCCACGGCATCCGCACCCTCCCCGTCGACGTCACCCGGAGCCGGGCCCGCTGCGGAGTCGAGACCTGCTCCGCCGGGGACACCTCACTCACCACGGCGGAGCGGACCGCGGTGCGGGCGGTGCGGGGGCCGGCTCAGCCATGGGCCGTCCGGCTCGGTTTCAACTACGTCGCCCGGCTCGGCCCCGCCGGGCGGGCGGCCTGCGAGGCGGCCGTCGATGCCGGCGCCACCGGGTCGGTCGCGGAGTTCTGGCGGCACACCCGGCTCACCCGGCCGGCGATGGAGCAGCTGATCCGCTGTGGGGCCTTCGACCGTGTCCACCCGGGACGGCCGCGCCGGGAGCTGCTCTGGGAGCTGGTCGGGGTGGAGGGCTCGCTGCCGCCCCGCCGCCGCGCCGGAACCGGCGACCGTCCACCGCCGGTCCCGGGGCCTCCGCGCGGACGGGGTCACGTCGTCGCCGCCCCCGCCGTCGGGGCCCCGCCGGTCGGACCTCTCCTCGACCTGCCCGCCCCGGCTCCGGAGCTGCCGCCGATGAGCGAGCGGGATCGGGTCGCCGCCGACTACGCGGTCCTCGGGGTGAGCACCGGGCCGCACCTGGTCAGCCTGCTGAGGCCCTCCCTGGACGCCCTGGGCTGCGTCCCGCTGGCGAGAGTCGCCGAGCTCCCCGACGGGTCACGGATCACGGTCGCCGGGCTGGTGATCGCCCGGCAGGCCCCGATGTCGGCGAAGGGCTTCCGATTCTTCACGCTCGCCGACGAGGGCGCTCACCTGGATCTCATCTTCCGGCCGGAGGTCGCCCGGCGCACCCGTGCCGTCGCCAACGCCAGCCCCCTTCTGCTCGCCGAGGGGACCCTGGAGGTGAGCGCGGGACGCCGCAACCTGCTCGTCGCTTCCGTCATGGCCCTGGACGGTGACGGCCATCCGAGCGCCGCGATCCCCAGGGACGGCCTCTCCGAGTGGCCCTCCGCGTCGCACGATTTCTGCTGACGCGGATTGATTCGAGCAACGCACCCGCCTTTACTGAAGCGTACGAAGCGTTGTCTCACGGGGGTAACGCAGTGGCCTCATTGCTCCGATGGGGGCGGTTCACGCTTTCGCACATCGGTAGCCTGGCAAGCACATTCGCCCCGCTTGCGGGAGGAGGCAGGACCTTGGTGTCTCAGCAGATCTGTCCGTCGTGCGCGACCGCCAACTCGACGTACGCATCCGTGTGCAGAAGCTGCTCTGCGCCGCTCGCTCCCCGGCCCCCGTCGGACGATGCGTCGAGCGGTTTCGCTCTCTACAGCGGCAACGGGAAGAGCGTCGCCCCGGCCGCCGCAGCCCCGACTCCACCCCTGCCGGCACCTCACGACTTCCAGGCAAGCCCGCGCTCGGGAGCCGGTGAGGAGGGCGGCTGGCCGGCCGAGCGCTTCTCGGTGAGCAGCCACCAGGTCTGGGCGTCCAATGGATGGACCGGTGTCCCGCGCGTGCAGCCCCAGGCTCTCCGCGCCCCCGTCCCCCCGCCATGGGGCCCGCCGCCTTCACCAGGGCCCACACGCTCGGATGGCCGCGCCGCCACCCCGGCCGCCCCGGTCTCGCCACTTCCCCCGGCCGTCCCACCTCCGGCACCCCGGGCTCCGATGGCCTTCCACCTCGACGTGGGGGCGGGGTCAGCGCTGGCGGCTGCCGTTTCCGCCCCCCCGCGCATGCCCGCCCCCGCCCCCCCGCGCACGCCCGCCGCCGCTCCCCCGCGCATGCCCGCCCCGAGCATCTCGCCGGCGCCGGCGCCCTCGCCGATGCCCACGGCAGGGCTCGTCTCGACCACACCCGTGGCGACCCCGGTCGAAGCCCTGGACGGCGCCGGGGGACGCGGTTGGGGCGTGCGAGAGCAGAGGCCGGCGCTCTACCCCACCTGGCTGCCGGCGCCCGTCGCGCCCGGCCCGACCGGCGGGCCGTCCGCCGGCGGAGCCTATGCCGGCGTCGGACTGTACCCCGGATACGGCTACCCCGGGCAACCGAGTGCGACCGCGCCTCGCGTGGGCCGGTCTCGCGCCGCCTTCCGGGCTCTCATCCTGCTGGTCTTCGTCGCGCTGGTGGGGGCCGGGGCCTTCCTCTACCTGAGCAGCGAGTCGACGCAGGGGCTCGGCTCCGGCACGCACACCGTGTCTGCTCCGGCGACCCTCGGAGGTCTGACCCAGGACACCAACAGTCAGCTCACCGCGGTGCTGTCCGAGTACCAGTCCACGTTCGACAACACACCGGGGATCAACCAGACGGCGATGGGGGTCTACGGCTTCGACGCCGCCGGGAGCCCCGGGTACTTCCTGATCATGATGAACATGGATCAGACGGTGACCGCGACCGGCCTGGACAACTACATCGACGGCATCGACCGCGGCGCCGGTTCCAGCTTCAACCTCTCCGCCGCCACCATCACAGCCGCAAACGGGGTTGACTATCACTGCACGCCCCTGACCCTCTCCGGGGGCACGGGTGCGGTGTGCATGTGGGTGGACGGCAACGTCATCGGCGTGGTGGCCGGGACCGGCAGCGACGCCCAGACCCTCGCCCTTGCCGAGGACGCGCGCAGCTCCGGGGAGCAGTGACCGGCGGGCCGGCGGCGACGGCGGCGACGGCCGCGACGGCGGTCAGGCCCTCGGCAGGTCCGTAGCCTCCGCATCCAGTACGATCGGTGACATGCCCGAAGAACGGCGTGGGGTGAGCCGGCTCGTCGCCTCCGCCGATCGCCGGCGGATCGCGGTGATCAGCCTGCGCGGGGTGATCGGCGGGGCGGTCAGGACCGACGAGACGCTGCGGACGCTCGGCGAGGCTCGCCGCAACCCGAGGGTGCGCGCCGTCCTCCTCGAGATCGACTCCCCCGGGGGCAGCGCGCCCGAGTCGGAGGCCCTCTACCTGGGGGTGCGCCGGCTGGCACGCGAGAAACCGGTGGTCGCCTGGATTCGCAGCACCGGGGCATCCGGGGCGTACTTCGCCGCCTGCGGCGCCAGCCGCATCCTGGCCTTTCCTTCCGCGATCGTGGGCTCCATCGGCGTGATCTCGGTCAGGCCGGTCGCCGTGGACGCGCTCCGCCGGCTCGGCGCCTCGGTCCAGGTCACCAAGACGGGGCCCTTCAAGGACCTGGGAGCCCCCTGGCGTGAGCCCACCGAGGAGGATCGGGGCAAGGAGCGTGCCCTGGTCGACGCCATCTTCCGCCGCTTCACCGGAGCGGTCGCGGACGCCCGCGGTCTCGATGAGGCGCAGCTCGCCCGGGTCACCACCGGCGAGGTCTGGATCGGCGCCGAAGCGGTGATCCTGGGGCTGGTCGACCGCGTCTGCGAGGACGAGGAGGGAGCCCTCCGGGAGGCCCAGCGGCTCGCCGGTCTGCCCCACCGCCGGATCGTGCGGATCGGTCCCCGCCGGAGCGTGCTCCAGCGCCTCGGCGTGCCGGGGGCGGGCATGGGGCCGCCGGGGGTGCGCTGGATTGCCGAGATCGAGGGCTGGCTCAGGGCTCCGCGGGCGACGCTCTGACCTGGGCGCGGTCAGGGCTCGTGGCCGGCCGTCTCCCCAATGGCCCCCTCTCGCGGGACGGAGAGGACGAGCCCCGCGCCGATGAGCGCCTCGGCCAGCTCGTCGACCGCGTGCAGCCCGGTCTCCAGGTCGGTGGGGTCGAAGGGCCGGGTGGCCAGCCTCTCACAGACCACGATGCCGGCCAGCTGCCCCGCCTCGACGACCGGGAGCAGGAGATGCGAGGTGAGGTCGATGCCGCGACGGCGCTGCGGGCGGTGGGATGCGCTCTCGGTCCAGATCGCGCCGCGGAGGCTCCTCCGCACCCGTGCGAGCAGCTCGGCGGGGGCGGTCGAGCTGGTCGACGCGGCGTCCGGCGGGAGGGCGATGGCGCGGTCGGCCGAGACCGCCTGGGCCAGTCGCGTGAGCCCGAGCCGCACCGCACTGTCGACCGCGACCTGTCCCCAGATCGTCGGGGCGAGGCGCGTGCTCCGCCGGTTGGCCAGCCCGTTGGCGCCCATCCCCGCGGCGGCCGCGAGGGCGCCCGACGCGACGACCGGCAGGGTGGTGAGCGAGAGCAGAGCGAACGCGGGAAGCATCACCAGGAGGGTGACGAGCAGCGCGCGGGTGAAGAAGCCCCGGACGCCGCCCTGCCGGCGCCGCCGGCGCTGATCGGCGAAGGTCCACGTCCGGTTCCAGAGCGTGTTCCAGGCGAAGCTGATGGCGAAGGCTGGCAGGAAGGCGAGCAGTCGAGGCAGCTTGGCCGGTCCGGCCAGCGCCCAGAGCGCGGCCAGGAAGAGGCCGAGACCCGAGACGCCCACCAGACCGAACTTCCAGAGTCGCGCCGAACCGTCGACCCGGAAGAAGAGCGATGCAAGGTGGCGGAGGAAGAGGATGCCCTGGCGGGCGCTCGCCTTGCTGGCACCCGCCGCCCGCGCCTGGAAATGGAGTGGCACGTCCACCACGCGCAGTCCCGGGACGCAGACCAGCAGCTCCAGCAGGATCTTGAAGCCGACCGGCCGGAACTCTATGCCGTCGATGAGGCGGCGCCGGCAGAGGAAGTACCCGGAGAGCGGGTCGGTGCTCTGCCGGGCCTCGTGGAAGAGGATCCGCGCCAACAGCCCGGAGCCGCGGCTGACCAGGTGACGGGCCAGCCCGGAAAGGCCGCCGGCGCTGCCCCCCTTGACGTAGCGGCTGGCCACCACCAGGTCCGCGCCCGCCTCGGCCGCGGCGAGCATCGCGGGGATCAGCTCGGGGGGGTGCTGAAGGTCGGCGTCCATGACGCAGACGAGATCGCCGTGCGCCATGTGGAGACCGGCCACGACGGCGGTGCTCAGCCCGCCAACCCGCTCGGCGTCCCGGCGCAGCAGGCATCGGACCTGGGGATGCTCCGCCTGCAGGGCGGCGAGCCGAGCCGGGGTCCGGTCGTCGCTGTCATCGACGAAGCAGACCTCGGCGTCGACGCCGGCCAGTGCCGTCTCCAGCCGCGCCCAGAGTGCTTCGAGGCTCTCCGCCTCGTTGCGGGTGGGGATGACCACCGAGAGCTGGGGCGCGGGGCTTGTCACGGGGACGGGCTCGTCATCGAGTCGCGCAGCTCATCGATCGATCCATCGGTGCGAAGGATAGAGCGGCCGCTGCGCGCACGCCGCCGGTCGCGACCGCGGCGGTGCAGCCCTCACCCGGGTTCCGCGATCAGCTTGCCGTGGATCTGCTCGGCAAGACCCTCGACCTGCTGGGTGAGCCGGGTGTTCTCGTTGAGCAGGCGGTGGAGCAGATCGATGCTCTCCTGCGCTGTCTGCTGTCCCTTCAGCGTCGCCGCGGCCACCGTCTCGCGGTGGCGGGCGTCGGCATCGGCCTGGGCCTTGTCACGGTCGGCCTGGCGGGTCTGGGCCAGCAGGATGAGCGGGGCCGCGTAGGCCGCCTGGAGGCTGAACATGAGGTTGAGGAGGATGAAGGGATACGGGTCCCACCGGAACACCGCCAGGACGTTGACGGCAATCCAGCAGGCCACCAGGACCGTCTGGCCGACGAGGAAGGTGGGAGTTCCGAAGAAGCGGGCGAAGCCCTCGGCCCGCCGGCCGAAGCCGTCCGCCCCGAACGGTCGGGCGAGATGCTCGTACGGCTTGAGGAAGCGCCGGTAATGGTCCTCACGGAGGTGATCCTCGGGGCTGGGCGGCAGGGTCATCGGCGATCTCCAGCTGGGGTCCCGGTTCAGGTGCGAGGAACTTACCGCAGCGCTCGAGGTCCGCCGTGTCCGCCACCGCGCCACGCGGTCAGAGGGCCGCCGTGTGCTCCGCGAGCGCCTCGTCCACGATCCGGAGCAGCTTCGATGTGGCGGTGTGGCCAACGACCCGGCGGACCTGCTCGCCCCCCGAGAAGAGGAGGATGGTCGGCAGCGACATCACGCCGAAGCGCTCGACGATCGTGGGGTTGGCGTCCGAGTCGACGGTGACCACCCGGAGGCTGCCCTCACGCTCGCGCGCTATCTCCGACAGCACCGGCGCCATCGCCCGGCACGGCGGGCACCAGGAGGCGCCGAGCTCGACCAGGACGGGGGTGGTCGAGGCGACCACCTCGGTCGCGAAGCTGGCGTCGGTGACGGTGTCGATCATGAGGCGAGCTCCCAGCGCGGGCGGGTGGTGACGGCCTTGTACGAGGCACAACTCGAGTACGTCCTCGGAGACGGGGGATCGACCTCCTCTGGGCCGAAGCGCTTCCAGACCGCCTGGCGGGACGCTCCGAGCCGGTCCGCGATCTCGCCCCAGCTCATCCCCGCCGTCCGCGCCGCGAGCACGGCCCCAGCCCGGCGGGTTCCCACCAGACCCGCAATGGACCGCAGGGCCAGCAGCCGGTCCCCGATCGGCAGGGTGTCGATCGCCTCCATGACGGCGCGCACGGCGTGGTCGGCGCGGGCCGTCGAAGCGCGATAGGGGGGAGGGGGCGAGGCGGCGATCTGTCAACTATACATGACAGACGCCCCGGCCGTACCCCAGCCCCCTCCTGCCCGTGACCGGGCGCATCAGCGGGGCTATGCTCAGCCCATGGCAGACATCGAGATCACCCCCGATCACCTCGTCGTCCACATCCGCGGTGCGGACAGATTCCTCGCTCTGAAGAGCCAGCTCGAGGTGCCCCTCCAGCACATCGCCGCGGTCGAGGCCGCGCCGCCCGAGGCGCACGGGATCTACCACGGGCTGCGGGTGGGCAGCAACGTCCCGGGCGTCGTCACGGCGGGACGTTTCCTGGAGCACGGCGAGTGGGCGTTCTGGGATGTGCACGATCCGGATAGGGCGATCGCCATCCGGCTGCATGACGAGCACTACGCCAAGCTCGTCATCGGGGTCGACGATCCCGCCGGCACGGTCGCCACTATCTCCACCGCCCTGCGGCACCTCTGACCTCGATCGGCTGGCCGCCGCTCCGGATCCGGGGCTCAGTCGCCCCTCCTTCTTGACCCGGGTCGGGCCCCGCTCCAATATGGAAATCGAGGACCTCGGACGGGTCCGGCACGGCGGTGTCCGCCGGTCGCCGCAGGAGCGGAGGACCACTCATGGCCATTGCGGAAGAGCTCGAGGTATCGGAAGCCCAGATCGCGGTGCACTGGCGGGAGGAGGAGTACATCCAGCCCCCGCCGCGCTTCGTTGGCCAGGCCAACGCGCACGACCCGGCGATCCTGGATCGCTTCCGCGAGGAGAACTTCCCCGAGTGCTTTCGGGAGTACGCCGATCTGCTGACCTGGGATCGGTACTGGCACACCACCCTGGACAGCAGCGATCCACCCTTCTGGAAGTGGTTCGTGGGCGGCCGGCTCAACGCCTGCTACAACTGCGTCGATCGCCACCTGGAGACGAGGGCCAACCAGGCGGCGCTGATCTGGGTGCCCGAGCCCGAGGCCGAGCTGACCCAGACCATCACCTACCGTGAGCTGTACCGCCGGGTCAACGAGTTCGCCGCCCTGCTCCGCGACTACTGCGGTCTCAAGGCGGGCGACCGCATCACGCTGCACATGCCCATGGTCCCCGAGCTGCCGGTCGTGATGCTGGCCTGCGCCCGCCTCGGCATCGTCCACTCGGAGGTGTTCGGAGGCTTCAGCGGCGCCGCCTGCGGGGAGCGGATCGCCGACTCCCAGAGCCGGTTCCTGGTCACCATCGACGGCTACTACCGCAACGGGGATCTGGTGGATCACAAGGTCAAGGCCGACGAGGCGGTGACCCGGGCCGCATCCCTGGGCCAGGAGGTGGACAGGGTGCTGGTCTTCCGGCGCCATGCCGGTGAGTACGCATCCGCGACGCCGATGGTCGAGGGCCGCGACGTCTTCGTCGACGATGTGATCGGCCAGTACCGGCGTGCCGTGGTGCCGCCGACCTCCATGCCCGCGGAGGCCCCCCTCTTCCTGATGTACACGAGCGGGACAACCGGCCGTCCCAAGGGTGCCCAGCACTCCACCGGGGGCTACCTCTCCTACGTGGCGGGCACCTCGAAGTTCTACCAGGACATCCACCCGGACGACACCTACTGGTGCATGGCCGACATCGGCTGGATCACCGGCCACTCCTACATCGTCTACGGGCCGCTCGCCCTGGGCACCACCACCGTCCTCTATGAGGGAGTGCCGACCTACCCCGACCCGGGACGGCCGTGGCGCATCGCCGAACGCCTCGGGGTCACCATCTTCCACACCGCTCCGACCTCGATCCGCATGCTGCGCAAGCTGGGGCCGGACGAGCCGGCGAAGTACCGGTACCGCTTCAAGCACATGACCACGGTCGGCGAACCGATCGAACCCGACGTCTGGCGCTGGTACCACAGCTCGGTGGGCAAGGGCGAGGCGGTGATCGTCGACACCTGGTGGCAGACCGAGACCGGCGGATTCCTCGGCTCCACCCTCCCCGGTCTCCAGGGGATGAAGCCGGGCAGCTGCGGACCGGCTGCCCTCGGCATCTACCCGGTGATCTTCGACGAGGAACGGACCGTGATCGAGCCCGGCAGCGGCAAGGCCGGCAACATCTGCATCCGCAACCCCTGGCCCGGGATCATGCAGACCATCTGGGGCCAGCCCGAACGCTTCGTCGAGGTCTATTACCGGAAGTACTGCAACGACCCGAAGAGCAAGGACTGGCACGACTGGCCGTACTTCGCCGGGGACGGCGCCCTCCAGGCCGCCGACGGTTACTTCCGGATCCTGGGTCGGGTCGATGACGTGATCAACGTCGCCGGTCACCGGCTGGGGACCAAGGAGCTGGAGTCCGCGGCCATCACCGTCAACGAGGTCGCGGAGGCGGCCGCGGTGCCCGTCATCGACGCGATGCGGGGCAAGGCGGTCGAGATGTACATCTCGCTCAAGCCCGGCTACACGCCGTCGCCGGAGCTGGAGGCCAAGGTGGTCAGGGCCATCGAGGTCGAGATCGGCAAGATCGCCCGCCCCACCAACGTCTGGATCGTCGCGGACATGCCCAAGACACGCTCCGGGAAGATCATGCGGCGGGTGATCGCCGGCATCTCCAACTTCACCGCCGTCGGTGACATCAGCACCCTGGCCAACCCCGAGGTGGTGGAGCAGATCAAGCACCACGTGCAGAGCGAGAAGCTCTCCCGGGGGCAGGTCCCGCGCGAGCTGTCGGCCGATGAGCAGAAGGAGATCGAGGCCTTCGGCAAGGTCGAGTGACGGGCCGGGACAGCTCGGTCCCGGCGAGGGTCGGTGCGGGGGAGGTCGCGTCGCGCGGCATCGTCCCCCGCACCCTCCGAGCGCACGGGGGGCCGGGCAGCGCCCGGTCCCCCGGCTAGGCCGGCGCCCCCGTCAGCTGACGAAGGGACTGCCCGTGGGCAGCACCACCCTGTGCCAGGTGGCGTTCACGACGTCGGCGAAGGAGGTGTAGAGCGCCGCGATCGCGGTCAGGATGCCGAGGTATCCACCGAGATTGATCAGGCCGTCGGCGCTCGCGCCGAAGGTCGAGACCGTGCCGGTGAACCAGCCGAGGGCGAGGACCACGAAGGTCAGGGTCAGCAGGACGAAGACTGCGGTGACCGTCTTGGCCGCCCCGAGCGACGCGATGGTCATGTAGGCGGTGAAGATGCCCCAGGCGAGAAGGTACAGCCCGACCCAGCCCAGCCAGGCGTTCGGTGCGCCCTTGATGATGCCGCCCAGATAGACCTGGACGAGCAGGAAGAAGCTGAACCAGAAGGCCCCGTAACTGCAGAACGCGGTGCCCGCGAAGGTGTTGCCGCGACGGAAGGCCCACAGGCCCGCGACGAACTGGGCCAGGCCCCCGAATGCGACGGCCATCGAGAGCGTCGAACCGGTCAGGGGCACGATGGCGGCGTTGCCGAACCAACCGGCGTTGACGATGGACAGGATCAGGGTGGTGAGACCGAATCCGGCCAGCCCCAGGGGGGCGGGATCGGCGATCGCCACCTCCGTGGGTCTCGCGGCGGCCGGGCGCTGCTCGGCGGTGGTCATGGGTGTGCTAGTCATGGGCGGCTCTCCTCACAACTGAGCGCGCCGTGCGCGCGCTCCCCGCGACCAATGTAGCTCTCCAGTCCACGGCAGTCCAGCGCCGCTGCGGTAGGCCCTTGCCCCCGAACAGGATCCGCGGTTTGACAGCCCCTGCGTGCGGGTGCGGGCGGTGCAGATGAAGGCGCGTGCACCGCGTGAATTCCGAGCTCAGTCCATGGCTTGCCGGTATGCGCGAGTGCCCCACCAGATCGCGAGCAGCGCCGCGGTCGCGGTCACCCCGAAGCCCAGGGCGACGGTTCCGGTCGCCAGCCGTCCCGCCGCCAGCTGGCGAGCGGCCTCGACGGCGTAGTACATGGGGTTGGCATGGCCGAGGCCCTGGAGCCAGCCGGGGCCGAGGGAGAGGGGGAGCAGCACTCCCGAGAGCAGCGTGAGGGGAAGCTGGAGCCCGGTGACCACCGCGGCCAGGCTGCCGATCTGTTTGAGCGTTATGCCCAGGGCCGCGGAGCCGGCGGAGCACGCCGCGGTGAGCAGCGCCATCAGCACGAGGAGCAGCGCCACTCCCGCCCAGTGGGCGTCGAAGCCGAAGGGGAGCGCGACGCACACGACGATGACCGCCGGCACGGCGAAGGTGACGACGTCGCGGACCACCGTCCCGAGGACGAGAGCCAGGCGGCTCGCCGGGGTGACCCGGAGCCTCTCGATCACACCGGTGTCCAGCTCGGCGATGACGATCCAGCCGGCGCCCATGCCCGCGCCGAAGGCCATCAGGGCGAGGATGCCGGGGACGAAGACGTCGAGGACGCCACCTCTCGGGAACCCTGGTCCCCCGGCGAGGGAGGTCAGCAGAGGGGCGAAGAGGGCGAGGTAGAGGAGGGGCACGGCGAGGCCCATGAACACCCAGATCGGCTGGCGGAGCGTCTCCAGCATCCGCCGCCGGCTGAGCAGCGCCGTCTGCGACAGGAAGCCCATCACGCCGCCTCCACCGTGCTCGGGTCACCCGCATCGCGCAGCGAGCGGCCGGTCTGATGCAGGAACACGTCGTCCAGGGACGGTTCCTGGAGGCTCACCCGCTGCACCACGACTCCGCCGGCGCGCAGGCGGTCGAAGACGGCCGCCAGACCCGCCGTCGGATCCGCGACCCTGACCCTGATGGTCGTGCCCTCGAGGTGCGCCGCGTCGACCAGTGGATCGCGCTCCAGGTCGGCGATCAGCGCCCCCAGCTCGCCGGCCCCGGGCCTCGGCGTGATGATCACCTCGGCCGGGTACCGCTGCCTGAGCTCCTCCGGCGTCCCCTCGGCGACCACCGTGCCGTTGTCGATGATGGCCACGCGTTCGCTGAGCTGGTCGGCCTCGTCCAGGTAGTGGGTGGTGAGCAGGATGGTGGTGCCGGCGTCGCGGAGGCCGCGCAGCTGCTCCCAGAGGTGGGCCCGGTTCTGCGGATCCAGGCCGAGGGTGGGTTCGTCGAGGAAGAGCACCTCGGGGCGGTGGACGATCCCGAGCGCCACCTCGAGCCTCCGCCGCTGGCCACCCGAGTAGCTGCGCACGATGCGGTGGCTGAAGGCGCCGAGATCGAGCAGCTCCATCAGCTCGCCGGCGCGGCGCTCGGTTGCGGCGCTGGACATGCCGTACAACCGGCCCTGGAGGAGCAGGTTCTCGCGCCCGGTTGCCTCGCGGTCTGCGCCCCCGAGCTGGCTGACGTAGCCGATCCGGCGCCGCACCTCGGCGGGATGGCGGCGGACGTCGATCCCGGCAACCAGCGCCTCACCGGAGTCCGCGGAGAGCAGGGTGGTGAGGATGCGCAGCGTGGTCGTCTTCCCCGCGCCGTTGGGTCCCAGGAAACCGTAGATCTGGCCGGCCGACACTCGGAGATCCACCCCCCGGAGGGCCTCGACTCGCCCCCCCTTGCCGGGGAACGACCTGCGCAGGCCGGTCGCGCGGACGGCGGTCTCACCCCCGGCTCTGTTCCGGTGGGCCGTCATCGCGGCCGCGCCACCGGTCACGCAGCCTCCGGCTTGCGAAGCCGGACCTCCAGCGCCATCCCCTCGGTCGAGATCTCGCAGTCCGGGAACGCGCTCAGCGCCACCAGGGAGCGGAAGCGGGCGGGCGAGTAGGCGCGCCGGCGCAGGAATCTGGAGAGGATCAGCCGGGTCATGAAGGCGTTGACGCGGCCCAGCTTCATCCCCCGCACCTCGGCCGCGACGGCGGCGTCGGAGGCGTCCCGGTTCATGTCCTGGATCACGGCCAGCCCGCCCGGACGGAGCACCCGGTGCATCTCGTCGAGGGCTCTCACGGGTTGCTTGAAGTTCTTGAATGCCGCCTGGCAGACGACCAGGTCGAAGCCGTCCTTCTCGAAGGGCATGGCGGTGACGTCCCCACGGCGGAGGTCGACGGACACCCCCGCCGCCCGGGCGCTCTCGGTGGCGAGCTCGACCATGGTGCGGCTGATGTCCAGTCCCGTCACCCGCAGTGTCCCCGGCCGGGCCATCTCCACGGCCAGATAGCCGGGGCCCGGCGCCACCTCGAGCACCGCCGACCCGGCTGGCAGCCCGCCGGTCAGCCGGGCCGCGTCCTGGCGGAAGACCTCCATCTGGGTGGCCGAGCCGCGCGTGCGCGCGTACCAGCGCGCCTGCCGCCCCTCCATCTCCGGAAGCTGGAAGCGCCGGCGCGGGGCCGCGCTCATCGGAGAGCCGCGATGGGCAGCGCCACCGCCACGCCCAGCAGGGCGAGGAAAGCGCCGAGGCCGACCAGCAGGATGGCCAGGCCGACCGGCGAGCCGAAGCTGTACCAGCGGCCGAAGATCACGAACGGGTCGCCGGGGTCGCGGGGGTCGTCCTCGCGCTCGCGCTCGTGGGCATTCATGCGAGATCTCCTTCCCGGTCAGGTCTGCATCGATCCTCGGCTGCCATACTTTCCACCTGTTGTGCCTCTCGATTGATATCTTAGCTACTAAGTAAATTGTATACTAAGCGGATGCCGAACCCCGAGTCAACCCCCGCTCGTGCCGCTCTCCTTCGGCGCCTGGTCGGCGCCGTCCGTCGCCAGGTGGCCTGGACCGTCCTCCACAACCAGACCATCGCCGACCGTCTGGGGATGGGAATGACCGATCTCCACTGCGTCAACCTCCTGGACATCGAGGGACCCATGACCGCCGGCCGGCTCGCGGAGCTGATGGGGCTCACCACCGGCGCCGTGACCGGAGTCCTCGACCGCCTGGAGCGCGCGGGCGCGGTGCGGCGGGAGGCGGATCCGGCCGACCGGCGCCGGGTGGTCGCCCGGCTGGTCCCCGAGGGGATGGAGCGGGTGAGGGCTGCCTACGCGGCCGTCGGCGCCGAGGTCGAGGAGCTCTACGCCGGCTACGACGATGCTCAGCTCGCACTTCTCGCGGATTACGCCGAGCGCAACGCGGAGCTGACCCGGCGGGTCACCACCGAGATGCGCCTGCGCGAGCAGGGCTCCGCCCGCGAGTCCGAGGGCCGCCTCTCGGCACCGCTCGGGGATGTGGCCGCCGGCCGCCTGGAGATCGTCGCCAGCGTGGTCCGGATGCGGATCGATGCGGACCGCGAGATGCCCCACCTCTACCGGGCGAGCTTCGAGCGGCGTGCCCCGCGCATCCGGGTGAGCGGCGGGACGGTCAACCTCACCTTCCCCGGGCTCTGGCACGCGGGCACGGGGCACGGCCAGGTCACCCTCAGCGGGGCCATACCCTGGGCGCTGGACATCCGGGGAGGCGCGGCCGACATGGATCTCGCGCTCTCCGCTCTCACCCTCGCCGAGATGACCATGACCGGGGGCGCCAGCAAGGTGGACTTCCGGCTCTCCCACCCCGTCGGCACGGTGCCCCTGCGCATTCGGGGGGGCGCCAGCCGGATCACCATCCGCCGCCCCGCCGGGGTGCCGGTGCGGGTGCGGGTGAGCGGAGGGCTCTCGCGGCTCGCCCTCGATGCCCAGCGGTTGGCGTCGAGCGGTGCCGGTACCGTCCGTGACAGCCAGGGCTACGAGGCTGCCGTCGACCGCTACGAGCTCTCCGTGGAGGGCGGCGCCAGTCGCATCACGGTCCAGCAGGCCTGAAGCCTGCGCCGCCCACCCCGGCTCGGCGGGGCCGGTGTGATGCGCTATACTAATAAGGTAATTCTGACCTAAAGTCAGGCGCCCAGTCCGCCCCGCACGGATCTTCCCTCAACGAGCTCGCTGGAGACCCACCCGTGGCCCTCGCCGTCGCCGAACCCGCCGCCACCGCCCGGGAGCTGATCCCGAGGATCGAGCGCCTGCGCCGGCAGCGCAACGCGGTGATCCTCGCCCACAACTACCAGCTCCCCGAGGTGCAGGACATCGCCGACTTCGTCGGCGATTCGCTCAACCTCTCGCGCCAGGCCGCCGAGACGGATGCCGACGTGATCGTCTTCTGTGGGGTGCACTTCATGGCCGAGACGGCTGCCATCCTCTCCCCCCGGAAGACGGTCCTCCTCCCCGACCTGGAGGCCGGCTGCTCGCTGGCCGACACCATCACCGCCGATCAGCTGCGTGCCTGGAAGGCCCAGCACCCGGGGGCGGTGGTGGTCTCCTACGTGAACACCTCCGCCGAGGTCAAGGCGCAATCCGACTACTGCTGCACCTCGTCCAACGCCGAGGCGGTGATCCGGGCCATCCCCGAGGACACCGAGATCCTCTTCTGCCCCGACATGTTCCTAGGCGCCCACCTGGAGAGGGTGACCGGGCGCCGGATGCAGGTCTGGATGGGCGAGTGCCATGTGCACGCGGGCATCGACCCCGACGACCTGGAGGCGACCCGCCGCCGCCACCCGGACGCCGAGCTGCTCCTGCATCCCGAGTGCGGCTGCACCTCCGCGACCCTCTACCGCCTCGGCCATGGCGACTACCAGGGGTCGAGCTGCGTGGTCGCCTCCACCGAGGGGATGGTCCGCAGGGCGGTGGAGTCGCCCGCCACGACCTTCATCGTCGCGACCGAGGTGGGCATCCTTCACAGGATGAATCTGCTGGCCCCGGGCAAGCGCTTCCTGCCGGCGTCTGAGGACGCGGTCTGCCCCTACATGAAGAAGATCACCCTGGAGAAGATCGCGACCTGCCTGGAGCGGATGCAGCCCCGGGTCAGCGTGCCGGAGCCGATCGCCGCGCGGGCGCGCCGGGCCCTCGACCGGATGGTCGCCATCGCCCCGTAACCGGGGACGGTCAGGAGTCGCAGGCCTCGGGGGCTGGGAGCGCCGGAGCGCGCCGCGCCCGGCCGCGCCGGTGCATCCGGATGGCGGACGGCGCCCCCTCCGCCAGAGCCTGCCAGCCGGCTCCGGTGGCGAGCAGCAGGGCCACGCCCGCCATGCCGAATCCGGCCCGTGCGCCCAGGGTGCCGGCCACCATCCCGGTGGCCGGGCCGGTCAGCACCATGGCTCCCGGGAGCGCCATGGTCCAGATGCCCATGACCCGCCCTCGCATGGCGGGATCGGCTCGCAGCTGGACGAGGGTGTTGGCCCGAGCGATGAACCAGATCGAGAGGCATCCGGTGACCACCATCCCGGCGACCGCCGGCCCGATGCCCGGGGCGAGCGCGGTGCCCAGGATGGCGAGACCGGTGAGGATGGCGAGCAGCCGGACCTCACGGCCGTCGGGCCGGCCCCGCACCACGGCCGCGAGCAGGGCACCGCCGATCCCGCCCACCCCGAAGGCCGCCATCATCAGGCCGTAGCCGCCTCCCCCGAGGTGGAACACCCGGGTGGCGAGCAGGGGTAGGGCGACCCCGAGGTTGAAGAGCATCCCCGCTGCCGCCGCCATCAGCACCGAGGTGCGCAGCAGGGGCGAGCGCCAGACGTAGCGGAGACCGGAGCGGACCCCGCCCCGCCGGCCGCCACCCCCGCCGGAGGTCGCGCCGGCCCCCGCCGGCCGGCCGGCGGGGGCGACGTCCCGCCGCCCGGCGGCGAGCCGGCGGTGGACGATCAGCAGCACCAGCAGCGGCGGCAGGTAGGAGATGCCGTTGGCGAGGTAGCAGACCGGGATGCCGAGGGTGGCCAGGAAGACTCCGCCCACCGCCGGTCCGACCACCCGTGAGACGTTGAGGACGACCTCGTTGAGGCTGACGGCGCCGGCCAGCTCCCGGCCGCCCACCAGGTCGAGGACGTACACCTGCCGGGCGGCTCCGTCGGGCGCGCTGACGGCGCCGGTGACGGCGGCGACGACGAAGAGCATCCACACCCGCACCGCCCCGGTCCAGGTGAGCGCCGTCACCACCCCGGCGGCGGCGAGGAAGAGGCTCTGGGTCGCGATCAGCAGCCGCCGCCGGTCGACCCGGTCCACGAGAGTTCCCGCCCAGGGCCCGCCGACCAGCACCGGCACCATGTAGCAGGCGCCGAGGAGCCCGAGGTCCAGGCCGCTGCCCGTCAGCTTGAGCACCAGCCAGGCCTGGGCCACGCCCTGGGTCATGCTCCCGGAGGCCGACAGAACCTGGCTCGCGAACCACCACCGGAACGTGGAGGAGCGGAGCGAGCCGAAGGCCTGGCCGAGCGGTTGTCGAGCCGGTGCGATTTTCACTGATTCGTAAGAAAGCCGGGATGGACAGCAGCCACTAGAGATTAGCATCTTGGGATCATGTGGCATAATTACGACGAAACCGGTATAATCAGGCCATGAACGGCGCACCTTCCGCCCCCGGTGGGCGAAGCGCACATCGCCTCCTCGCCCTTTTGGAGGTATCCGGGCCGCTCACCCGCGCCGAGCTCTCGGCGCTCGCCGGCCTCCCCCCGACCACGGTCGCCGGGGCCGTCACCGAGCTCCTCCACGACGGCCTGCTGACCGAGGTGGAGCCCGACTCCCATGCCCGGCAGGCGGGACGGCCGCCCCGCACCCTCGCGGTGGCCGCCCCCCCGGCGGTGGTCGCGGTCGTCGGCATCCGTCACGAGGGGCTCCGCATGAGCCTGGTGAGCTTCGCTGGGGAGGTGCTGTCGGATCGGAGCGAGGCCCTCCCCACCGGCGGGGCCGATCCGGGAGCCGTGATGGATCCGGTCGCCACCCTGCTGCTCGCGGACCTCCACGACGCCGGGTTGGCGGCGGAGAGGCTCACAGCCCTGGTGGTGAGCGTGCCCCATCCCAGCCCGCGCACCCGCGCCGCCGCCCCCCTGGCGGACCGGCTGGGAGTGCCCGTGCTGGTGGAGAACGACGCCAACCTGGGTGCCCTGGGCGAGGCCGCCTTCGGGGTCGGCCGGGGGCTGGACAGCTTCGTCTACGTGATGCTCGATCACGGGGTGGGCGCCGGCCTGGTTTTCGGCGGCCGGCTGCACCGCGGGGCATCGGGCTTCGCCGGCGAGCTGGCCCACCTGCAGGTCCGGGAGCAGGAGGACGGCCCGCTCTGCGTCTGCGGGGGCCGAGGATGCCTGGCCCGGGTCGTGGGCCCTTCGCTGCGTGCCTTCCTCGAGACGGCCTACGCCGAGCGGCTGAGCGTGCCCGAGGTGCTCTCCCTGGCCAGCCACAACGACCCGGGCGTGCGCCGGGTCCTCGCCGACCTCGGCCGCACCGTCGGCCGTCCCCTGGCCGACCTCTGCACCATGCTGGACCCGGCCGTGGTGGCGGTCGACGGGAGCCTGGCGGTGGCCGGGGAACCGGTCATGGCGGGGATCCGCGAGGCCATCGACCGCCATGCGGCGCCGGCCGTCGCCGCTTCGGTCAGGGTGCTGCCCGGGGAGCTGGGCGAGCGCGCCGAGCTGCTCGGGGGGGTGGCCCTGGTCCGCCAGAGGGCCCTGGACGCGCTATAACGCCCCGGCATGAGCACCCGCGAGCCGCTCGTCCTGGCCATCGACCAGGGGACGACCGGGACCACCTGCCTGCTCGCCACCTGCGCCGGCGAGATCCGCGCCCGTGCCCATCGCGAGGTGCCCGTCCGGCATCCCCGGCCCGGCTGGGTGGAGCAGGACCCGATGGCACTGCTCGCCTCGGTGCTCGCCGCCTCCGGCGACGCGCTCCGGGCCGGGGAGCCGGTGGCCATCGGCATCGCCAACCAGCGCGAGACCGTGGTCGTCTTCGACCGCCGCACCCTGGAGCCGGTCGGGCCGGCCATCGTCTGGCAGGATCGCCGCACCGCTGAGCTCTGCGAGGCGCACCGGCGGGCCGGTGAGGAGGCGGAGCTGCGCCGGCGAACCGGGCTCCTCCTCGACCCCTACTTCTCCGCCACCAAGATCGAATGGCTGCTCCGGCAGGATGCGCACCTCCGCCGCCGGGCGGAGGCCGGTGACCTCTGCGCCACCACCGTGGACGCCTGGCTGGTCGCCAGGCTGACCGGCGGGGGCGTCCTGTCGACCGACCCGTCCAATGCCAGCCGGACCCTCCTCTACGACCTCCGCCGAGGCGACTTCGACGCCGATCTCTGCGCCCTCTTCGGCATCCCGAGGGAGGTGCTCCCGTCCATCGTCTCCAGCGCCGGGAGGGTCGGCTTCACCGATCCGGCCGTCTTCCACGGTCGCCGGCTGCCGATCAGCGGCCTGGCCGGTGACCAGCAGGCCGCCCTCTTCGGGCAGGCCTGCGTCACTCCCGGGACCAGCAAGAACACCTACGGCACCGGCTCCTTCGTCCTCGTCAACGTGGGGGAGATGCCCGCCGCGCCGGGTCACGGTCTGCTCACCACGGTGGCGTGGAGGCTGGACGGCCGGGACACCTTTGCGCTGGAGGGCAGCATCTTCGTCACCGGGGCCGCCCTCCGGTGGCTTCGCGACGGGCTACATCTGATCGAGCGCGTCGAGGAGGTGGGTCCGCTCTTCGACTCGGTCGAGGACAGCCGGGGCTGCGTCTTCGTCCCCGCCCTCGCCGGTCTCGGCGCCCCGTACTGGGATGCCGGCGCGCGGGGAGCCTTCCTCGGGCTCTCGGCCGGGGTCGGGCGCGCCCACCTGGTCCGCGCCGTGGTCGAATCCATGGCGCTGCGCACCCGCGACGTCGTCGAGGCCATGGAGTCCGCATCGGGCGTCGCCTTCTCCGAGCTGCGGGTGGACGGAGGCGCCAGTGTCATGGACGGCCTCTGCCAGTTCCAGGCGGACCTGCTGGGCCTCCCGGTGGCCCGGGCCGCCACCTCCGAGGCCACCGCGCTCGGCGCCGCCTGGCTGGCCGCGCTGGGGGAGGGGCTGATCGGGTCGGCCGCCGAGGCGGCGGCCGGGTGGACGCCCGGGCGCCGCTTCGAGCCGGCCACTCCGGGGGCGCGTCCGGTCGATGCCTACCGTCGCTGGCGGGAGGCGGTGAGCCGGGTGCGCAGCTAGACGGCGAGCCCGCGGGACCAGCCCCGCCGATCGCCCCGGTGACGCGAGGCCCCGCCCGGTTATGCTCGGCGCCGAAATCGATGCAGGAGCACTTCACCAACCTCTACGACCGTGACCGCTGGCGCCGGTACGGCTACTCGCTTCTCGGCGTCGGCGTGGTCTGCCTGGTGCTGGGTGCCGTCTTCGACTCCCGGAAGGACCAGGGAGCGGCGAACGTCTGGCTTCTCTTCGCCGCCATCACCCTCGGGCTCGCCATCTCCCTCTGGATGCGGCAGCGCTACAGCTACGCGCGGCTGGACGCCGGCCAGCTCTTCTTCCGCTACCTCACGGTCACCGTTCGCATCGACCTCGTCGAGGTCCGCCGGGCCCGGGTCGCCAAGCTCGCCTCCGCGGTCCAGGGAAGGGCCCGGACGCCCAGCAGCCTGGCCGGTGTTGACGCCCTCGTCCTCCAGCTCCGCCACCCCGACATCGCACGCCTCCGCCGCCTGCTCACCCGCCGCTGCGTCTTCGACGAGGAGCTGGTGATCCCGCTCGCCGGTGCCGCCATCCTCCAGCGCCAGATCGAGGCGGCCATCTCCCCGCGCCGGCACGGGGAGGAGGCCGAGACCCGCCCGAACCCGAACCGCTCGCGGCGGAGGAACCGGAGGCGATGACCGAGGAGCCCCCGCCCGGACCGCCCCCGGACGTGCTCAGCGGCACCACCCCGCCGGCATCGTCCGATGAGGAGTACGCCGGGGGCCCGACCGAGGAGCCCGCCGGAGCCCTGACCGAGGAGCCCGCCGGAGCCCTGACCGAGGAGCCCGCCGAGGAGCCCGCCGGAGCCCCGACTGCCAGGCCCGCCTTCGCGGGCACGGACGATCGGCCGCTGGTGAGGGCGGGGCTGCGCGGCTTCCTCGACCTCACCAGGGTCGACGTCGCCCTGGTCGTGGCCCTCACCCTGCTCGCCTTCCTGCTCCGCTGGGGCAGCCCGATCCTGCCCAACTTCCTGGGTGGCAACGCGACGTCGGTACCGGCCATCCAGATCCTCGGCGCCGGCAGCGCCCACAACAGCGATACGAGCGCCTGCGAGGAGGTTCCGGTCGGCAAGAAGGTCATCGACGCCTGCGGGCAGGTCTTCGACGAGGTGTACTTCCCGACCGACGCCGCCGACGACCTCCACTCCCCGGCGATCAGCTACTTCGACCCCGAGCCTCCCCTGGTCAAGCTGCTGATGACCCCGTCCATCGCCATCCTCGGCTTCGACACCTGGGGCTGGCGGATGACCGCGGTGCTGACTGGCAGCCTGCTCTGCGGGCTCATGTACCTGATCGCCCTGCGGCTGCGCCGCGACCGTTTCTTCGCCATCGTCGCCTCGCTGCTGGTCTGCCTCGACGGGCTGGCCTTCGTCGAGTCCCGGCTCGGCCTCCTCGACATCCCGGCGATCTTCTTCACCGCGCTGGCCTGGTACTTGTTCCTGCTCCACTGGCAGGCGCGGACCCGCCGCCAGTGGCGGATCACCCTCTACATCCTTGCCGCCGGCCTCGGTCTCGCCTTCGCCGCCAAGCTGACCGCGGTCGCTCCGCTGGCGGTGATCGCGGGACTGGTGTTCCTGCGCTGGGTCGCGCCCTACGCGGCCGGCGCCATCCCCGCGCTCCGGCGCCTGGCCGGACCGCGCCGACACGAGACCGTGCTCTGGCGGGAGGCGGCCGGCCGGAGGGCGTGGCTGCACTACTCGGCCGCCCTGGTGCTCGTGGTGGTCATCTTCTGCGCCAGCTGGTCGCGCTACCTGACCATCTCGCACGACGACGTCTACCAGTTCGTCTCGTGCAATCCCAATGTCGAGGGCCTCACCACGGCGCCCTATCCCAACAACGTCAAGTACCTGCCGGTGCCGGTCACCACCGTGGACGGCGTCACCGTCCCCAGCCCGGTGCAGGCCATCTCCAACATCATCGCCATCAACGAGGCCAGCCTCAACTACCAGAGCCTGGAATGCCACGGGCATCCCTACGCCTCCCGCTGGTACACGTGGCCGATCATGGAGCACCCGGTGCTGATGTACTACCAGAGCGCGCCGCTCCTGGACGCGCCGAGCTACACGGGCACGGGGGTCATCACCAACATGGGCAACCCGGCGGTGTGGTGGCTCGGCCTTCTCGCGATGCTCTTCTGCGTCTGGCAGATGATGGCCGGGGCCAAGTGGTTCCGGGTGTGTGTCGGAGCCCTGATGGTGGTGTCGCTCACCACCATGATCCTCGCCTTCCACGCCGCCGAGCCGGGCATCGACCCCATCACCGCCACCCAACCCGGACCGCTCGGGCCGATCAGTCCCCTCTTCTACCTCGGCTTCCTGGGTCTCGGTGTCTTCTGCGTCTGCGCGGGCATCTTCGCGGTCGTCTCGCGCCGCTTCGTGCCCGCCTTCATCGTCCTCGGCTACATCGCCTCGTGGATGATGTGGGTACCCGGCAACGCGAAGCGCGTCCTCTTCTTCTACCACGCGCTGGGGATGCTGATCTTCCTCGCCCTGGGCCTCGCCTACGCCCTCGCCGCGCTCCGCCACGTGCGCTTCTTCGCCGCCGGCCGGTGGTGGTCGCTGGCCCCTCTCGCCTACGCGGGCATCGCGGTGGTGGTCGCCGCCTTCGTCTTCTTCTACCCGGTCTGGACCGGCATCCCGCTGACCACTCCCGACCAGCAGATGCGCCTCTGGGTTGACGCCTGGTAGGGCCATGACGGGTGCGGGGAGCCCTGCGCTCCGGCCGCTCGGGGTCACCGCGTGACGGGACCGGGGGGCACCGTGCTCCTGCTCCTGCTCGCCGTCCTCGCCGCCGGCTCGGGCTTCGCCCTGCTCGGCACGGTGGCCACCCCGCTGCGGCTCGGGGAGCGGATCGCCGTCGCCATCATCGCCGCCTTCGCCCTGGATGCCGCCGTCTGCTTCGTCCTCAGTCTCGGTCTGGGCCTGGGGCCGGCGTCGATCCTCCTCGCGCCGGCGCTGGTCGGGGGGGGGGCCCTGCTCCTCGCCTGGCGGCTCCGGGTCAGCGTGGTCGCGACCTGGCAGGCCTCCCTGGAGGATGCTCGTGGCCGTTCCCGCGGCACCCTGGCCCTGGTGGCGATCGCCGTGGCCGCGGCGGTCGCATTCGCCCTCCTCTTCTCCCGGGCGATGTTCCAGGACGGCGCCGGGGACCTGGTGACCGGGTACTGGATCCCCGACTGGGCCCAGCACCTGATCACCGCGTCCAGCTTCGGCACGGCGCAGAACCTCGCGTCCCAGAACCCGATCATGAGCGGCACCCCGCTCTACTACCCCTTCCTCCCCGACTTCACCTCCGGGATGCTGATGCGCCTTGGCCTGGGTGCCGGCCCGTCGCTCTGGCTGCCCCAGGTGATCCTCGCGGTGGTGCTGGTACTTCTGGTGGTGAGCCTCGCCGAGCGGCTGGGTGCGCGGATGTCGGTGGGCGTGCTCACCGTGCTGATCTGCTTCCTGGGTGGGGGGCTCGGGTTCGTGGGCGCGCTCCACGACGCCTGCACCGACGCGGGCCACACCTCCGCGGAGTGCAGCGCGGGTTACGTCATCACCAACCCCGTCGATGGCGTCGGCATCACCGCCGGGACCATCCAGGCCCTCCCCGGGCTGGTCGCCGACCAGCCCACGAGCTTCGACGGCATGACCTCCACGCCCAACTCCGAGCCCACCGTCTTCTCCGACCAGGCGTGGTACACGCCGCTCTTCGCCTGGTGGCTGCCCCAGCGCACCCTGATGGAGGGATTCGACGTCGTGGTGGCGTCCCTGGTGCTCCTCCTTGCCGTCTTCGAGCGGGCCCGGGCGCGCCTCTTCGACGTCGGCGTGGCCGCGCTGCTGGTCGGGCTGCTCCCCATCATCCATGTCCAGAGCCTCTTCGCCATCGCCGTCGTCGCGGTCGGGCTGGCGGCTCTGCGGTGGCGACGCGCCTGGCTGCTCTTCGGGGGCGTGGCGGCCCTGGTCGCGGCTCCCCGGGTCATCCAGCTCATGCTCGCCCCCCACGGGTCCGTCGTCCTGGGCAACCAGTACCCGTGGTTTGAGCCGGGCTGGATGTCGGGCGCATTCAGCAGCGCGGCCCTCGGGCACACGGTCACCCTCTCCGCGGCGGGGACCGTGATCGGGGACACCCTGCGCCTTCCCCTGAGCGGCACCTGGTGGGGCTTCTGGCTGATCAACCTCGGGGTGGCGGCGCCGCTCTGCGTGGCGGTGGTGCTGGTCACCCTCGCGCGGAGGTTCGGCGGCGGCTGGGTGCGCGGGACGGCGGGGCGGTTGCTCAGCGTCTTCCCACCCGCCCTGCTGCGCCTTCTCCTCGCCTGCATCCCGATCTTCGTCCTCTGCAACGTCGTCGTCTTCCAGAGCTGGGACTGGGACAACACGAAGCTCCTCGTCTACTGGTACCTGGGGGTCGCGCTCGCGGTGTCGGCGATCACGGTCTGGCTGTGGGTGGGGTGGTGGCGGCGGATCCTCGCCGTGCTCCTCGCCGGCAGCGTGCTGGCCACGGGGACGCTGGCGCTGCTCCGGGTGCTGCCCTACGAGGCGCCGTCGGCGTCGGTGACCGGCCCCTACACCGTCGTGCCGGAGGCCGACATGCAGCTGGTGGCGACCATCGAAGCGGACACCGCACCCAACGCCGTCTTCCTCGTGTCGGGGAGCACCGACGACTTCTTCGACCCGGTCCCCCTTCTCACCGGCCGGCCGGTGGTGATGGGCTACTACCCATGGCTGTGGAGCTACGGGCTGGACTACGGTCAGCGCCAGCAGGACGTGGAGCTCGCCACCCTTGGCTGCGGGACGACCTCTCTCCTGCAGTGCCAGCCGCTCCTCCAGGTCCTCCGGACCTACGACATCAGCTACGTCGAGGTCAACCAGACGTTCCCCGGGCCGGGGATCACCTGGTGGGCAGCGCAGAACCTCCGGATCACCGCCTCGGCACCGGGCATCACCGTGTACGACGTACGGGGGATCTCGTGAGCGCCCCTCTTGCCGGGGGTTCCTCGGAACCCGGCCCGGTGAGCCCCCACCCCTCCGCCACCCCGGTTGTGGACGCTCATGTCCATATCATGCCGGACCGCGTGCGGCGCGACCCGGCGGCGGTCGGTGCCGCCGATCCCTGGTTCGCCGCCTGCCATGCGGGCGGGCGAAGGCTGGCCGGCGAGGACGACCTGCTCCACCACCTCGAGGAGGACGGGATCGATCGAGCCGTGGTCTTCACCTGGCCCTTCGCCGACCCCCGGCTCTGCGCCGAGGCCAACGACTGGGTGGCCGACCTGCAGCGCCGTCATCCCGGCCGGGTCGCCGCCTGCGGCATCGTCCAGCCCGCCGATCCGGGCGCCGCCGAGGAGTTGCGCCGCTGCGCGCGGCTGGGGCTGCGCGGGGTCGGGGAGCTCAACGCAGACGCGCAGGGATTCGCCCTCGACGGCGACGATCTGGCGCGCCTCGCCGACCTCTCCATCGAGCTCGACCTTCCCTGGACGCTCCACTGCAGCGAGCCGGTAGGGCACGCCTACCCGGGGAAGGGGACGGCGACCCCGGACCGATTGGTCCGCTTCCTGGAGCACGTGGCGGGCCTTCGGGTGGTCGCCGCCCACCTCGGCGGCGGGCTGCCCCTCTACGCCCACATGCCCGAGGTCAGGGAGCTGTGCGAACGGGTCTGGTTCGACACCGCTGCCCTGCCCCACCTCTACCGTCCCGGCGCGCTGCGCGCGGTGGCCACCCTGGTGGGCGCCGATCGGCTCCTGCTCGGCACCGACTTTCCCCTGCTCGGGCTGGCCCGCTACCGGCGCGCCTTGGACGAGGCCGGGTTGGACGAGACCGAGCGGAGGCTCATCCTCGGAGGCAGCGCCGCCGCGGTCTGGCGCCGGTGACTGCGGCCGGGCGGGAGCCCAGCTAGGCAGCCGCCTGCAGCTTGACCTCGGCGGTCAGCTTGGCCAGCGAGTCCTTGGCGTCCCCGAACAGCATCATCGTGTTGTCCCGGTAGAAGAGATCGTTCTCGATACCCGCGAAACCGGGGCGCATGCTCCGCTTGAGCACGACCACCGTCTTGGCCTGGTCGGCGTTCAGGATGGGCATGCCGTAGATGGGGCTCCCGGGCTGGCTGCGCGCCGCCGGGTTGACCACGTCGTTGGCCCCGATCACGAGGGCGACGTCCGTGCGGGCAAACTCGGGGTTCACGTCGTCCATCTCCTTGAGCTGGGAGTAGGGGACGTCGGCCTCCGCGAGCAGGACGTTCATGTGCCCCGGCATCCGGCCCGCGACCGGGTGGATGGCGTAGAGGACCCGGACCCCCCGCTGCTCGAGCTGGGTTGCCAGCTCCTTGACCTCGTGTTGGGCGCGGGCCACCGCCAGGCCGTACCCGGGGACGAAGATCACCTGTTGGGCGTAGGTGAGCAGCACCGCCAGGTCCTCGACGTTGGTCTGCCGGATGTTGCCCTGGGCCGCGCCTGCCGCCCCCTCCCCGCCGTCCTCGGCCAGCTTGCCGAAGGCGCCGAAGAGGACGTTGGTGATGGGACGGTTCATCGCCTTGCTCATCAGCATGGTGAGGATGGAGCCGGAGGCGCCGACCAGCGCTCCGGCGACGATCAGGGCGTCGTTCCCGAGCACGAATCCGGTGACCGCGGCGGCGATCCCGGTGAACGAGTTCAGCAGGGCGATGATCACGGGCATGTCGGCGCCGCCCACCGGCAGGACCGACAGCACCCCGAGGGCGAGGGCTCCGACGGCGAAGACGATGATGAGCGGCGCGCCCCCGTGCATCAGGGTGATCGCCAGCCCGACGCCGACCAGGCCACCCAGCAGCACCCCGTTGATCTCGTGCTGCAGCGGCCAGGTGATCGGGGTTCCGCGCATCCACTCCTGGAGCTTGGCGAAGGCGATCAGGCTGCCACTGAAGCTGATCCCACCGATCAGGCAGCTGAGCAGGATGGTCACCGCCCCGATGGTGTCGAGCGACGGGTGGGCGCCGGTCGTGACCCGATGGAAGTCGCCGAGGGCGATCAGGGCTGCGGCGCCCGCGCCCATGCCGTTGAACAGGGCGACCAGCTGGGGCATCGCGGTCATGGCCACCCGCCGGGCCACCACGACGCCGACCAGGGTGCCGGCGGCGGCCGCGGGGATCACGTACTGCCAGCCGCTGTGGAGCATCCCGAGGGTGACCCCGATGGCGACCAGCATCCCCACCCCGGCGACGCGGTTGCCCCGCAGCGCGGTCTTGGCCGAGGTCAGCTGCTTGATGCCGAGGATGAAGAGGACGATGGCGACCAGGTACCCGAGGGTCGCCCAGTTCGGGATCGTCATCGCGGCTTCTCCGGCGAGGGCGCCGGCGCCGCCGGATCGGCCTTCGCCGGTCGCCCGGGGCTGGCGGCACTCTTCCCCCGGAACATGCCG
>JBEKAP010000004.1:0-27672 GCA_050015875.1 Candidatus Dormibacteria bacterium
GCAACACCGTCACCCTCTCGGCGAGCGGCTTGCCCGCCGATGCCACCGGCACGGTGAGCTTCACCGACCAGGATGGCAACGCGCTGTGCACGAGTGGGCAGATCGGTGCCGGGACGGGATCCTGCACCACGGCGGCGCTTCCCGCCGGCAGCTACTCCCCGGTGACCGCCACCTACCCGGGTGACAGCAACTACCTGGGCTCCACCGCGACCACGGAGATCGGCATCACACGGGCCGCCACCTCCTTCACGGCGTCGGCCGACCCGACCAGCGCCACCCACGGAAACACGGTCCTCCTCTCGGTGATCGGGCTGCCCGGGGACGCCACCGGGACGGTGATCTTCACCGACCAGGACGGCATTGCGCTCTGCACCAGCGGGCAGATCGGCGACGGCTCGGCATCCTGCACCACGGCGGCGCTTCCCGCCGGGAGCTACGCCCCGGTGACCGCGACCTACCCCGGGGACGGCAACTACCTGGGCTCCACGGCGACCACGGAGTTCGCCGTCGCGCAGGCGGCCACCTCTTTCACCGCGTCGGCCAACCCCGCCGGCACCTCCTTCGGCAACACTGTCACCCTCTCCGCGAGCGGGCTGCCCGCCGACGCCACCGGGACGGTGAGCTTCACCGACCAGGACGGCAACGCGCTGTGCACCAGTGGGCCGATTGTCGCCGGCTCCGCATCCTGCCGCACGGTGAAGCTGCCTGCCGGCGACTACTCCGCGGTGACCGCCACCTACTCGGGTGACGCCAACTACCTGGGATCCACCGCCCTCACGAGCTTCACGGTCACCGCGGACCCCGTGTTCGAGGTCGTGACATCGGGGTCCTCCACCTCGATCCGGGCCGGTGGCAGCTACACGCTGAGCAGCTCTGTCACCCTCGACACCTCGGGCGGCCCGGCCTATCAGGACCCGACGCTCACCGAGCAGCTGCCGGCCGGCGAGACCTTCACCCAGGACGCGCCGTCCTCCTGGCGCTGCAGCCTCGGCAAGGCGGATGCGGAGCTGAGCTGCACCTCGACCGCTGCCCTCCCCATCGCTCCCGGGACGTCGCTGGGCAGCATCCCGTGGACCGTGCAGGTGACGGAGACCGCCTCGGGGACCCTGGTCACGAACGCTTCGCTGGCCGACCCCGGCGATCAGGCGACGCCCGCCGCCGACAGCACCTCCCTCACGGTCACCGCCGCCACCGCCGCCCCGACCCCTGACACCGGAGCCCTCGGCGGACCCTCATCACGCCTGATGCTCCCGGGCTCCGTGATCTCGGCCGTGGGGATCCTCCTGCTGCTCTGGCGCCGCCGCCGTCCCCTGGCCGACAGCGACAGCGTGAGCGGACTAACGGACTAACGGACTCGCCTTACTTGCTGCTGCGAGCCGCCGAACGGCTGACTTCGTGTCATGGCCAACGCCGGGAGCTCCGGACGCACCGCGTTGCCGAATAATGTCAACTTCGCACATAACTCGATGTCGCCAGCCAGAACCTCTTCGAGCGGGCGATGGCGGCCGAGGACCCCGTCTACCTGAGCGTGGCGCGGGTCACCGCCGCGAGCCTCCACCGCCGCCATCCCGACATCGAGACGGGGCTGGAGGCAGAGTCCGGCCGTACCGCACGTGCCTATCCCACCGGGGCTGCGCCGCCCACCACGGGTGCTGAGGTGAAGGTCGCGGTGATCGTGAACGTCCCCCCCAGGATCGGAAGCGGCATTCCCACGGATGCCCTGATCGTGACCGTCGCCACGACCTCGTCGGTCCCCTCGGGGTTCGTGCACGTGGTCGATCCCAGCACCCCGCTGAAGGCGTCGCCCGCGCTCGCACAGGCGGAGGCGAAGGAGGGGAGAAGAGCGGCAACGCCCGTCTCCGCCGCGACGTAGTCGACCTGGCTCGCACCTGCCGCCGCCGCCTGCTCGGCGGCGTCCTGCAGCCGGACACGCGCCTCGTACAGCTGGGAGAGGTCGACCGCGACGGCGATCATGCCGACGATCAGGAACAGCATGGAGAAGGCGAACATGATGAGGATCTGGCCGCGCTCGCCGCCCCTCCGGTGGTGACGCGTCAGCATTGGAAGGGGCTCGCGGATCCCGAGGTGGTCTGGCACTGGCGATACTGCGGCGGGTACGCCTCCGCGGTGGCGCTGAGCTGGATCGTCCAGAACCAGAAGATGCTGATCGGGGTCTGGGAGAAGTCGAGGTCCGCCCGGGCCGTGCAGGTCACCGGCGCCGGGATGCCCTGACCGCTGAGACGGATCTCGCCATCCAGGTAGGGGCCTGCGCAGGTGATCGGACTGCTCACGCTCAGGTAGCCACTCTCGCCGCCCGTCGGGTCGAGGGTGTGTGAGAAGGCGTAGGCGGCGTCCGCCTGACTGGCCGACTGGTCGCCGAGGGGAGGTACGAGAGAGGCCTGGGCACCGAGATTCACCGCGGTCCGGAATTCGTTCTCCGCCCTCAGCTCGAGCATCATCCCGACGAAACCGCAGACGATCGCGATCATGATGGGAAGGACGAGAGCCATCTCGATGGCCGCCTGGGCAGCCTGGCCACCCCGCCACCTGCGCCTGCTTCTCACGGCGAGTACGTGCCCACGTTGACGGATGCCGTCTCGGAGATGGGCAGTCCCCAGCCACGCCAGTCGAAGGGACCGAAGCCGGGAGGCACCATGGAGAGGGCGTAGCCGGTGATGGCAACCGTGACGTGGCCGGCGCCGTCGTCCACCGCGCAGACCACCACATGGCCGACGCCGTCATAGCCGGAGTGGAGTCCGTTGAAGTAGTCCGCCACCTGATCGGCGGTGGGACAGGCATCCGTTCCGATCTCCTGACGCAGTGCGGTGAGATCGGGTGCGTACCAGTCCTCCACCGTCGTTCCGAGCATCGGCTGCTGCAGGAGCGGCAGGACGCTCGCGTACACATCGGTGAGCGCCGGTATGAGGCTGGTGGCGGAGCCCTGCGCCGACATCGCCACTCCCACGCCCTGCTCGACCGATGCATCCGCGGCGTCGGTCTCGATGGTCCAGATCCAGGTGTCGAGGATCGCCATCAGGGCCAGGATGAAGAGGCCGAAGACGAGGGCGAACTCGACGGTGGACTGCCCTCCCCTCCGGGGGCGGCGCGCCTTCCCCCTGCGCATCTCACGCCACCGGGATCGTCCGGACCTGGTAGACGGGCTTCGGCGGCAGGGCGGCATCGACGAGGGCGTCGGCGTAGGTGGTGCTGCAACTGGCTACGGCCGCCGCCTGGGTGTACGGGAAGGGTCCGCTGATGCCTCCACCCGGCGTGACGCAGCCGAAGTAGGCGTCGTCATAGGCGTCGACCCAGGCCACGAAGGCGGTGACGGTCACATCCTGAGTGGCCGTGACGGTCGGACCGGCGGCCGGGACGCTTCCCTGACCGCCGATCTGCTTGTAGTAGTGGGTGACGCCGCCCCCCGGCCCCGAGGTCTCGGCCTGCGAGGTGCCGGTCGTGCCGTCTCCGAAGTCCCAGTTGATCGTGTCGGAAGGGGTCACGGCCAGGTAGTAGGTGAAGACGATGGATTCGCCCTCGGCATCGGGTTCACCCATGACGTTCTCGGTCACCGGTGCGACATCGGGCCCCTGGGGCTGTGGGCTGATCCAGAAGGTGGTCGGGGCGAACACCACGTAGTCGTCGGGGATGCTGGTCTGGATCTGCCCGGCGGTGACTCCGGTCGAGGCCATCGCCTGCTGCAGGGTGGGCGGCGCCCAGGACGGCTCGACGGGGGGTGTCTCGGAGGGTGCGCCGTCTCCGTCGGGGACAGTCCTGAAGGTGACGTCCAGCGTCGGTCCGTCGCAGACCAGGTCGCCGTCCGCGCCGAGGCCCCAGGTTCCCTGGATCTCAGTGGTGATGTAGACGTCGACCACCTCGTTCTGCAGGCCGGTGGTGATCATCGCGGCGGTGGCCAGCCCAGAGCCCGGCTTGGTGCTGGGCGGGGGGGGACCATATGGGGAGGTGGAAGTCCAGTTGGCGTCGAGCGCGGTCTGCGTGCTGTCGCTCACGCCCCCGGAGAGGTAGTGGGGGGACTCGATCTGATAGGTGGCGCCCACCGAGCCGCTCCAGAATGCGATGGGCATGACCTCGAGTTCGGCGGGCCCGCCCTCCCACCCGGACGCCGCGGAGGGCTGGCTCAGCACCTGCGCGACCTCGGGTTCGGCTCCCACGCTGCACAGGGCGCCCAGCGCTGGTTGGGTCACCGGCTTGCCCGGGACGTAGTCTCCGCCTCGTGAGTTGGTGGCGGGACCACGGCAGTACAGGGTCAGATTGCCGTAGGCATCCACGCTTCCGGCAGGCCCTGGCTGCGGTGGTTCGCCGATCGCCAAGTTCAATCCCGCAGCGGATTCGCAGGATGAACCTGACCCCGACCCGCCCACCGCTCGCACGTTGCCAACCCAGCCGGTGGAGACGAGGACAGCAAAGGCCGCGAGCGCCGCCCCCCCCGCGCGGAGCCTTGCGGTCATATGCCGACCTGATCCATGATCTCGTCCGAATCCGTGTTGTCGCCCCGATCCCATATGGCGTTCTTCGTCAGGAACTGACCGAGCGCTGGATTGGTCGAGGCCGAAGTCACATCGACCTCGATCCCCTCTTGGCCCCCGCCCAAGCCCTTGTTCGTCACGGTTCCATCGGCGGTGGTCCATGTGCTCGTGCATGGTCCCACCGCAGCGATGACGTACACGATCCCAGCGTCTTGCGCAACGTTGTCAGTCAGCCCCGCCATCTGTTCCGCTGTGACATTGACGGCGTCGGCCTTCTCCGGATACTCGCAGGTCGGGCTGTCAACCACTTTGCCACCGGCGCGAACGAAGCTCGTCAGCGTGTTGCCGGCGCCTCCCTGGAGATAGGTGATGAAGCCCGCCTGGCCATGCTGCTGGGCCCACTCGACGAGCGTCAGCCACTCCGAATCCTCGGTCACCCACGTCTGAAAGTCGGCGTCACTCAGCTCGCCGTTGGTGAGGTTCTGGGTCGTCACCGCCGGGGGATCGGGCACGATCTCGGAGCACGCCGGCACCATGCTGGATTGCATCTCGAGCCATGCCTGCTGGACGCTCGTGAGGTTGGTCGGTGCAGGTCCACCCGCAAGGTAGGCGGCCGCTCCCGGGATCGTGGTGTCCTGTGCGCCGCAGTAGGAGGTGGGGACGGCGCCGGCGGTGCCGCCCGGGCTCGTGCCGGTCGCGTGCGCCGTGCCGGAACTGCGCGGCGTGGCAGACGACCGTGCAGTCGCCGGGCCCCCCCCACAGGCGGCTGCCAGGCTCGCGAACAGGGTGAGGACCGCGAGCCATCGGACCGAACGCGCCGGGCCAGGCCGAGGCGAAGAGGCAGGCTGATAGGGGAGAGAGGTGCCCACAGTCCTTCCTTCCCAAGACGTGGGTGATGCGATCGGCAGTGTACTCAGGTCACATCCGGTCCTGCTGACGTCCATCGCCAACCCGCTCGACCTCCACGGCGTTCAGCATCCCGCTCGCCGACTCCCTGCGTGGGGAGCCGCTCACGGGGCTGGTTGTGAGGAACGCCTCGAGCCTATGGAGTGCAGACGGACAGGGGACGGACAGTCAAGGGAGTGGTGAGAAGTGTCGACCCCCGCGAGGTCACCGGGGTCATGGGACAGGCGATGTCCGGCGCACCGGTCGGCCTTCGATCTGCAGTGACCTGTTCGCGGCCCAAGGCCTCGGCGAGAGCCATGTGCGTCGCGTCGCACCCCCTGAGGGCGTGGCGCGGTGCCCCATCCGTCCGATCTGGCCCTTGGCCGAGTGCCGGCGAACCCCGAGCCGGCGTCACGTCTCGATCAACCGCCCGGCCTCTCTGCCTGCCCGAGTGCTTGCATGAATCAACCCATCCCGGAGTGGGACGCCGTGCCCACTTCGAGAGCTGTCACGTCTTCTGGCACGAGCCCTCAGGGGGTGGGATCAACCCCTGGGTGGCAGGTGGTACTCCAGGAAGGCCTTGGTCTGCTCCCAGGCCTGGGCGGCCGCCTGGGGCCGGGAGAACATCGCCGAGTCGTGGTTGTCGAAGGCGTGGCCGGCGTGGGGGTGGAGGTGCAGCTCCACGTGGCGGCGTCCGGCGAAGGCGTGGGCCACCTCGCGGCGCTGCTTGGTGCTGATGTAGGTGTCGTCCTCACCGAAGTGGAAGAGGATGGGGCAGCTGATCTTCGGCGCCAGGTCGAGGGCGCCGGGGATGGCCGACCCGTAGTAGCAGATCGCGACCGCCGGGTCCGCCGCCGCCGCCACCATGTAGGCGATGCCGCCCCCCAGGCAGAATCCGATGATCCCCACCCGGTGCCCCTGGGTCTCGGGGATGGCCCGCAGGTGCTCCAGGGTGGCCCCCGCGTCGTCGACCGCCTGGGGGACGTCCAGCCGCTGCATCGCCTGGAAGGCCTTCGGCAGGCTCTCGGGGAGATGCTCGTCCAGCACCAGGTCGGGCTCCAGCCGCGAGTAGAGGTCGGGCGCCAGCGCGACGTAGCCGAGCCCGGCCAGGCGGTCGCACACGCCCTTTACATACGGGGTGAGGCCGAATATCTCCTGGATCACCACCAGCCCCGCCCCCGTGCCACCCTCGGGGAGGGAGAGCGAGCCTGAGAACCGGTGCCCATCGTGGCCCCAGATGCCCTCTTCCCTTCTCTCCATCATGGGACAGGGTACTCGTCAGCCGGTGTTCTGCAACCCGGCCGCGATCCCGTTGACGCTCCGCAGTATCGCCTCCAGGAGGGCGGCCCGATCCGGGTCGGCCTCCGCCAGGGCCCGGTAGCGCGCCAGCATCTGGGCCTGGAGGACGGAGAGGGGGTCGATGTAGGGGTCGCGGAGCCGGAGCGTCTCCTGGAGGAGCGGCTGGTCGGCGAGCAGGGTGCGCTTGCCGGTGATGTGGAGCACCGCCTGGAGCGTCCGCGCGTGCTCGGCGGTCACCGCCACCCACATCCGCTCGCGCAGTCCCGGGTCCCGGACCAGCTCGAAGTAGCGGCTCGCCACCCCCATGTCGGTCTTGGCGAGGGTCATCTCCAGATTGCCGATGAGGGCGCGGAAGAAGGGCCAGCGCCGGTACATCTGATGGAGCAGCTTCCAGCGCGCCGTCCCCGCCGGCGGCAGCGGCCCCTCGACCTCGCTGGGCGGCGGTGCGTTGCGGTCATCCTCGGCATCGACGGGCAGCCCCTCGGCGAAGGCCACCAGCGACCCGCCCACCCCGAACCAGGTGGGCAGCATCAGCCGGGTCTGGTTCCAGGCGAAGACCCAGGGGATCGCCCGCAGGTCGCTGATCCGCGTGGACTCCCCGCGGCTCACCGGCCGGGAACCGATGTTGAGCTGCCCCAGCTCGCCGATCGGGGTCACCTCGGTGAAGAAGCGCTCGAATTCATCCGTGTACACGAAGGCCCGGTAGCGCCGGTAGCTGTCCGCGGCGATGCCCGCCATCGCCGTCTCCCAGACCGCCTCCTGCTCAGCGGGCAGCGGGGTCTGCAGCGAGCTCGCCTCCCACACCGCCGCGGCGACCAGCTCCAGGTGGTTCTGGGCCACCTCCTCGCGCGAGTAGCGGTAGTGGAGGATCTCGCCCTGCTCGGTCAGCCGCACCCGGCCGCGCACCGCACCCGGCGGTTGGGAGAGGAGGGCCTCGTGGGTGGGCCCGCCCCCCCGTGACACGGTGCCGCCCCGGCCGTGGAAGAGGCGGAGGTGCACGCCCGCCTCGTCGCAGGCCCGGGCGAGCTGGCGGTGGGCGACGTACAGCGACCACTGGGCCGCGAGGTAGCCGCCGTCCTTGCTGCTGTCGCTGTAGCCGAGCATCACCTCCTGGATGTTGCCGCGGGCACGCACCTGCTGGATGTACTCGGGTTGGGCGAGCAGGCGGCGCAGCACCCTGGGTGCGGAGCGCAGGCCGGAGATCGTCTCCATCAACGGCACCAGGTCGAATCGGCTGGTGTGCACGTCGCCGAAGGACCAGGAGACGAGCCCGACCAGGGAGGCGAGCCACATCCCGGCCATCACCTCGACCGGGGAGTGGGTCATCGAGATCACCACGTTCTCGGTTGCGTGGGGGGAGATCGAGCGCTGGGCGCGGCCCATCTCCACCAGGGTGTCGAGGAGGTCGCGGTCGTCCGCGTCGAGGATCAACTGGCCGATGTGCGGCCCGCGCTGCCGCATCGCCCGCGCCAGCAGCTCGACCGCCGCGTCCTCGCCGAGGTCGTCGAGGCCGCCCTCCAGCTGGCCGCACTGGCGGAGGATCGTGGAGGCGACCGCCCGCAGCCGCGAGGCGTGAAGCCGTACGTCGATCGCGTACCCGTAGAGGTCGAAGGCGCCGACCTGGCGCCGGAGCTGCTGCAGCGCGCCGTCCGCGAAGAGGGCTCCGCGCTGACGGCGGAGCGCCGCGTCGACCAGGTCGAGGTCGTCGAGCAGCTCCTTCGCGGTGAGGTAGGGACGCTCGGCCGCCCGCACGCCCTGGAGCAGGGCCAGCGACGACTCCAGCCGGCGATGGATCAGGGTCAGCTTGCGCCGGTAGGGCTCGCTCCGGTTGCGCTCTCCCAGGTCGTGGGCCGCCTCGGGCATCCGCGCCTCGTCGTCGGCGATGGACGCCGCCAGCTCCGCGTCGGCCCCGGTCCAGCGGGTCGACTGGCTGTACTGGACGGAGATCGCGTGCACCTGGTCGCGGTAACGGGCCAGCACCATCTGCCTCTGGGCGCGCAGGGCGTCCCGGAGCGTCCGGGCCCGGGCGTGGGGGTTGCCATCCTGGTCGCCACCGACCCAGGAGCCGAGTCGCAGGAAGGGGCGGAAGGGCGGCGGCGGCACGCCGAAGACCTCGGTCCAGCGGCGATCCAGCTCGGCGTGGACGGCGGGGATGACATCCATCAGCAGGTCGAGGTGGAAGCGGATGTCGCGGGCCTCGTCGAGGACGGTGGGGCGCACGGTGCGCAGCTCCTCGGTCTGCCAGAGCAGCTCCATGTGCCGCCGCATGGAGTCGATCAGGGCCGTGTGGCGGGGGGAGCCGGGCGGGGGCCCGTCGAGAGCGTCCAGGGCCATGGCCACGCCGTTGACGTGGTCGAGGACCGAGCGGCGCACCGCCTCGGTGGGGTGGGCGGTGACCACCGGCACGACGTCCAGATCGGCGAGCGCGGTGAGCAGTCGCTCCCGGCCGCCCTCCACGTGGGCGGCGCGGGTGAAGAGGTCGTGGAAGGTCCCCGCGGAGGAGGCCCCTCCGGCCGGCACCGCCTGGATGCTCCGGATCACCTGGACCCGATGTTCCAGCTCGGCCACGTTGACGAGCTGGAAGTAGAGCGAGAAGGCCCGGATCAGCCGGGTGGCCGTGCCGACGTCGATCTCGCCCAGCTGGCGGTCCAGCGCCTGGCTCACCGTCTCGTCGTGGCGGTCTCGCAGCTGCTTGGTCTTGGCCCTGACCTCCTCCTCGAGCACGAGGAGCGCCTCGCCCTCCTGATCGGCGAGGGTCTCGCCCAGCAGGGTGCCGACCAGGCGCACGTTGCGCCGGAGGCGGCGCTGAGCCTCTGCCTCGGCGCTCGACGATGGGGGATCAGGCTGCTCGGCCACCTGCCAAGCATGCCGCCTCGCCGGCCCGGCGCGCCCTCTGCCTAGAGTTCCTCCGATGGACATCGCTCTCCGGCGCCTCCGCAATCAGCGTCTGGCCGGCAATCCCCTGGGCTCGGCGGACGAGGTGGTGGGCTGGCTGGGCGCGGTGCAGGCGCAGGATTACCCGGCGGCGGTCTGGGCTCTGGGGCAGCGGACGCGTGACACCACCGCCGCCGACGTGCATCGCCTCTTCGACGCGGGGGCCATCGTCCGCACCCATCTGCTCCGCCCCACCTGGCACCTCGTCCTCCCCGCCGACATCCGCTGGCTCCTCGCCCTCACGGCGCCGCGCCTCCGGGTCGCCATCGCCGGTCGCTGGCGCGACCTGGGGATCGACGGCGGCGAGGTGAGCCGCGCCGAGGCCGCGTTCGCCACCGCGCTCGCCGGCGGCCGGCAGCTCACCCGCGTCGAGCTCGGCGCCGTCCTGGAGGCGGAGGGCATCGCTCCCGACGGCCAGCGGCTCCCCCACCTGCTGATCGCCGCGGAGCTGGACGCGCAGATCGTGAGCGGCCCGCGCCGTGGCCACCAGCACACCTACATGCTGATGGACGAGCGGGTGCCTGCCTCCCGGCCGCTCAGCCCCGAGGAGGCGCTGCGACGGCTCGCCGAGCGCTACTTCCGCACCCGGGGACCGGCGCAGCTCCAGGACTTCGCCTGGTGGGCGGGGACCACGCTGGCCGAGGCCCGCCGCGGCGTCGAGGCCGGGGGTGACGGCCTGGCAGCCGAGGTGGTCGACGGGAAGCGGTATTGGTTCGCGAACACGGCCGGCGACCCGGCCGCTGAGGTCCGGGCCACTGCCGCCCCTACCGCACCCGCCGGCGCAGACGCGGTCGCATCCGAGGTGGCGCATCCGAGGCGGGAGGGGGCTCCCATCGCCCACCTCCTCCCCAACTTCGACGAGCTGACGGTGGCGTACCGCGACCGCTCTGCCGCCGCCCATCCCGACGGGCTGTTCGACCCCCGGGTCTTCGGTTTCGGCAGCATCCTGAGCAACGTGCTGGTCATCGACGGCCGGGTCCGGGGCGCCTGGCGCCGCGAGGCGGGGTCGAGGTCGGTGCGGGTCCAGCTGCGGCTCCTCGACCCGCTGCGCCCCGACCAGAGGGCGGCCGTGGCGCGTGCCGCGGACCGGATGAGCCGGTTCCTCGAGCGCCCGGTCGAGCTCACCTGGGGTGAGGCGCGCGCGGTCTGACCGACAGGGTCACGAATCTCGCGGTGAGGGCGCATCCGCGCGCGAGCGGGTCGGCGCGCTGGGGAGCGGCGGTGCCGGCACTCGGATCCGTGGGCGCGGCGATCCGTCTGACGGCTCTGTCCTCGGCACGGACCTTCGTCCGGAGAACTGGCACCCCTCCCCCGCACCGAAGCGCGGGGGGGGGTGCGGCCATCAGTATCGCACAACCCTCTCGAGATTGCAAGAGGTCGCGCACGCTGGTTGTTGTTCCTCGAACAATGCCGTGCCGTGACCACGGGTGAGTGGTTGTCAGCATCTCCAGTTTCATTGCCGTCGTCACCGAATAACATCTCAGACTATTGGGCGCGAGGCCCAAAGGCCGTGGCGCGAGGACACGCGCACGCCGTCGTTGGCCGAACTCCTCACGATGACGGGGAGCACCGGGATAGTCCTGGTGCTCTCGTGATGTGCGGAGAATACAGAGGGCCGGAGGTTCTCCCCACTGGGAGGCCTCCGGCCCCTCTGGGTCAGCCCGCCAGGTGCGGGACCGGCTCAATGCCTGCGGGTCAGCTCGTGACCTTCGCCGCTTCGGATGCCTCTGCCGCCTCGGCGTCGGCGACCTCCTTCCGGATGCTGGTCCTCGAGAGGAGCCAGTAGAGGAGCCCGGCGACGACTCCGCCGAGCAGCCAGCTCAGGTCCGCTCCGCCGGTGGCCGACGAGATCGGCCCGTTGTAGGAGGGGAAGTAGAACTGCGCGTCGATCCACATCATGGCCGCGAACATCCCGGCGGCCAGGGCGACCAGCGCCTTCCAATTGAAGCCCCCGTCGCGCCAGTAGAGCCCCCCCGTCTGGGCGGTGAGCGAAGCACGGTGGTAGCGACCGCGGCGCATCAGGTAGTCGACCGACATGATCGCGAACCATGCCCCGAGCCAGACGACGATGTAGTCGAGGAAACCGGAGAGGTCCGGGCCGAGGCTTCCCTTGAAGACCACGAGACCGGTGACCACGCCGCTCACGACGGTGTCGATGAGGATGCAGCCCCAGCGCTTCAGGGGGATGCCGATCGCCTGCAGGGTGACGCCCGACGAGTACATGTCGATGGTGTTGATCGACCACAGCTGGAAGATCGCGACGATCATGAAGGGCCAGAAGAACCAGTCGGCGTTGGCGGCGAACGCCGACGGGATGCCGACCACCTCACTCGACGCCATGCCCACGTTGGTGCTCACCAGGTAGGCGGCCACGCCGAGCAGCTCGAGGAGGATCGAGGGGATGGCCGCACCCAGGGTGGCCGACCAGAAGGTCTTGGCCTTGCTCGTGCTCCTGGGGAGGTAGCGCGAGTAGTCGGCCGCGTTCTCGGTCCAGCCGAGCCCGCCGGTGGAGACGATGACGACCACGGCGGTCGTCCAGAGAGCCAGGGAGCCCGAGGTGTGCAGGCTGGCCCAGTGCACGTTCGGGAGGACGAGGATGGCCATGATCACGAAGATCACGATGAAGACGTAGGAGAGGTAGCGCAGCACCGTCTTGATGGTGGCGTGCCCGAGGAAGGGCACCACGAACTGCACGATCACCGCGGCGATGATCACGAGCACCTGAACGGCGTTGCTGATGTGGGTCACGCCGGCCTTGTTCAGCATCGCGTCAACGACAAAGACGATCAGCACCAGGCCCAGGATCTCGAAGCCGACCTGGGTGATCCAGTTGAAGAAGGATGGAGCCCGGTTGCCGTTGCGCCCGAAGGGGGCCCGGCTGACCATGAACGCGGTGGTGCCCGTCTCAGGGCCGACCAGGCTCGCGAAGCCGAGGAACGCGTACACGAGGTTGCCGATCAGGATCGCCGCCACCGCCTCCCAGAAGGAGAGGCCGAAGGACACGATCAGAGCCCCGTAGAAGAGGAACTCGACGTTCCACACGGCTCCCGACCAGAGCCAGAAGAGGCCCATCGGGCGCATCTTCCGGTCGGACTCCGGGATCAGGTCGATGCCACGCTGCTCGAGCTGGAACGCCTCGTACGCTTCCGAGGCCTCCAGCGGCTCAGCTGCCGCGCTCATGATCGGTTCACCGTTGCGACGGGTGCGGCGAGTTGGATGGCCACTGGCTGAGCCTCCCCAAATGAGATGTTTGACGCGTACTGTCGAGCCGTGCTGACGCGCGCGGAGAGGGCCTCCAGCCTCCTGTCCTCCCTGCTTGCGCGGAAGTGTGACGCGACCGGGTGCCGCTTCGCTAGAGGCTGCCGTCAGTGCCCTGTCAGGGGCGTCAGGCGACCCGGATCCGGGGTGGCGAGAGCTGCTCGCCGTCCATCTCCGGCGCCGTCGCGGGACGCCAGCGGCGCAGTCTCAGGGCGTTGCCGACCACCGTCACCGAGCTGCAGGCCATGGCCAGCGCGGCCAGCTCCGGGGGGATGACGTCGAGCATGGCGAGGGGGACGAGGACCAGGTTGTAGCCGAAGGCCCAGGCGAGGTTCTGCCGGATCACGCGGAGGGTCGCCCGGCTGAGCGAGATGGCGTCGCCGACCCGCCCGACGTCGCCGTGCACCAGCGTGATCGAGGCAGCGGCCATCGCCGCCCCGGTGCCGCTGCCGAGCGCGATGCCCACGTCGGCCGCGGCGAGCGCGGGGGCGTCGTTGACGCCGTCGCCCACCATGGCCACGGTGACCCCGCCCGCCCGCAGCTCGTCGATGAGTGCCACCTTCGCCTCGGGCCGGAGCTCCGCCCGCCACTCGTCGATGCCGGTCGCGCGGGCGATCGCGGCCGCCGTCTCCGCGCCGTCGCCGGTGGCGAGGATCACCCGCAACCCCATCGCCCGGAGACGCCGCACCCCCGCGGCGCTCTCGGGCCGGAGTGGGTCGGCGATGCCGAGCAGCAGTCGCAGCCGGGCGTCGACCGCCACTCCGACGACGCTCTGACCGCGGCCGGCGAGGTCCGCCTCCGGGGCGGCGCCACTCGCGACGGGGACACCCTCGCCACCCAGCCAGCGCAATGCGCCCACCTGGACTCGCCGACCCCCGACCGTGCCCGCGATCCCCCCGCCCGGGGAGCTCAGCACGTTGGTCACCCCGACCGGCGCCGGGTGTCCGAGACGCTCCTCCGCACCGGCGACGACGGCCCGGGCGAGGGGGTGCTCCGAGCTCACCTCGACCGCGGCCCCCAGGGCCAATGCCGCGTCCGCGTCCGTGTCCTCGAGAGCGACGACCAGCAGCAGCGCGGGACTTCCCTCGGTGAGGGTGCCGGTCTTGTCGAGGACGACCGCGCCGAGGCGGTGGACCGTCTCCAGGGTCTCGCCGCCCCGGATGAGCAGCCCCAGCTCCGCACCGCGCCCGCTCGACACCATGACCGCCACCGGGGTGGCCAGGCCGAGGGCGCAGGGGCAGGCCACCACCACGGTCGCGACCGCCGGGATCATGGCCGCGACCAGTCCGTGACCGGTGATCGCCCAGCCCGCGAACGTGAGCGCGGCGAGCACGAGGATGGCGGGGACGAAGACCGCGGAGACCCGGTCGGCGAGGCGCTGCACCGGAGGCTTCTCAGCCTGGGCGTGCTCCACCAGGCGGACGATCTGGGCCAGCACCGTCGCGGCACCGGTCCGCTCGACGCGCATCCGGAGTGGCGAGCTGCCGTTCACGGTACCGCCGATCAGCTCCGAACCCTCCGCCTTGGCGACGGGAAGGCTCTCGCCGGTGAGCAGCTGCTCATCCACCGCGCCGTGGCCGGCGACGACGCTGCCGTCGGTCGGGATCGGCTCCCCGGGCCGGACCAGGAGGAGATCGCCGACCCGCACGCTCTCCGTCCCGACGTCCTCGACCTCGGTCGCGTCCCAGGCCACCAGGCGGTGGGCCAGGCGGGGCTGCAGGCCGGCCAGCTGCTCGATCGCCTCCCCCGCCTTCCCCCGAGCGACCATCTCCAGGTACTTGCCCACTGAGATGAGGGTGATGATCAGCGACGCCACGTCGAAGTAGGTGGGCCGGCCGCGCAGTGCGGGTGCGAGCGTGGCCGCCACCGAATACGCGAAGGCGACGGTCGCTCCCACCGAGACCAGGGTGTCCATGGTGGTGCCGCCGTGGCGCAGCGCACGCAGCGCTCCGCGATGGAAGCTCGCGCCGACCCAGAGGAGGATGGGCAGGGCGAGGACGAGCTGGACCGGATTGGACCAGCGGGCGGCGGGGACGCCGTAGGCGAGGACCAGGATGGCGCCGCTCAGCACCGCCCCGGTGGCGAGCTGAGCGCGCCGCAGCCGCCGTGCGGCGCGGCGGCGCGCCAGACGGTCGGCGGCGGGGGCGTCGCCGGCGGCGGAGGCGGCGACCTCCGCGGTCTGAGCGGTGGTGGCCGTCGCCCCGGGCTCGCCGCGGGTCGCCCAGGCGGCGTAACCGGCCTCGCGGACCGCCGCCTCGAGGGCCGCGGAGGTCACCCCGCGACCGGCCACCACCTCCGCCCGCTCGGTGGCCAGGTTGACGCTGGCGCTCTCCACCCCGGGCACTCCCGTCAGCGCCTTCTCCACGCGTGCGACGCAGGAGGCGCAATGCATCCCCTCGATCTCCAGCGTGCGTGGGAGGGTGGCGCCGGAGCCCGTCTCCTGGTTCACGCCGTCGCCTGCATCGCCACCAGGGCGATCGGCCGTGTGGTCCTGGCCCGGTAGAGGTCGTAGCGGTTGCGGTTGATGCCGTTCATCACCGCGAGCAGGCTCGCGTACTCGGGGTCGCCGGGCAGGACGATCCGGGCCTCCGCCTCCACCCGCCGGCGGCCGATCTGAAGCTGCACCCGGGGATCCGCCTGGATGTTGTCGAGCCACCCCGGGTCGTGGTCGCCACCGTAGTTGGACGCGGCCACCACGTAGGAGCCGCCGGCCCGGCCATAGACGAGCGCGGCGGTGCGCAGGAGACCGCTCCGGCGCCCCGTGGTGTGGAGGAGAAGGGCGGGCACCCCGATGATCCCGTGCCCCAGCCGCCCGCCGGTGCGCCGGTAGAGGGCGCGGTGCAGGCGCGGCACCCACGACGGGCCGGTGCTGGATCCGATCCACCCGTTGAGCGTCCTGGCGATACGGGGGACGCCGGGGTCTGCCACCTCTGTCACAGCCGTCTACGTTACCCGCGTCCGGGCGCCGGATACCTCCGCCGGAGCCGCTTTCAGCGGTGTGGCGGCGGCTGCCCGCCATCCCGTACCCGAGGGTCGCCGCCCGCCCCGCCATGGGCCCGGTTTCGCCGTGGCCGCGGGAAGTGTCAAAGGGCCCGCTGGCGGGTGGGTTGATGGTCCCGGGTCATTTGTGATACAATCCTACACGGTAACAACCCCCAGCGGAGGGAACAGCATGACAACGAACATCTTCGGTGAGCTCCACGGGGCTCCCTGGGCAGTGAGCTCCGGGCGCAAGTGCCGTGCCTGCGGCTCGATCATCGAGGTGCGCGACGGCTTCGGGGTGAACGAGGGCGTATGCCCCGTCTGCCGCGGCGACCAGGGCGTGGAGCTGGCCGGGCGGCCCATCGTCCGCGCGGTCGCCGCGCTCGGGGAGAGGGCCTCGCGCTCGATCGCGGCCATTCGCCGGGCCGCGTAGCACCAAACCCATCCGGAGGGCTCGCCGGCGCTCGCGGGCCGCGGGTTCTCCTCACCCCGTCGCGAGAGGGGTCGCAGCTCCGATCAGCCTGCTGGTCGGGGCTGCTCCTCGCTCGGGGTTGTGCCGTGGCTGACCAGCCACGCGGTCGCGGCCCCCAGGTGCCGCCGGATCACCGCCTCGGCGGTGCCGGCTTCCCCGGACTCGACCGCGCGGAGCACCTCGGCGTGCTCGGCGGTGAGATCCTCGACGGTCGCGTATTCGGTCTCCATGAGCTGAGCGAGGGAGAGACGGATCTCGGCGGCGATGTCGCGGTGAACGGCGGAGAGCCGGCCGTTGCCCGCGCCGTCGACGATGGCCCGGTGAAAGGCGAGGTCCGCCTCGACCAGGTCACGCCGGGATGAGTCGCCGGTCAGCCGCTGCTCCCGGGCGAGAGCCCGCCGTGCCTCATCCGGGACCGACCTCCGAGCCGCCAGGGTTCGCCCCGCCTGGGTCTCGATCGCCGATCGGAGCTCGTAGACCTCCACGAGGTCTCGGGGCGTCAGCACCCGGACGAACACGCCGCGATTGCGCGACTTGACCAGCAGCCCGCGCCGGACCAGCCCGTCGAAGGCGGCCCGCAGGGTGTTGCGACCGACGTCGTACTGCCGGGCCAGCTCGATCTCGCGCAGGTGCTCCCCCGGCTGGAACTCGCCGTCGAGTGTCCGCCGCTCCAGATCCTCCTCGAGGGCCTGGACGGTGGAGACCGTCCCCAAGCGGCGGAGAACCGTGGCCACGGTGTTGTATTGTGGTACAATCATCCACCTTCTGCAAGGGTGGTGCGAGGCCTTCTCCCTCCCGGCGGCGATGCGGCCTGCCTCGTCGCCGGGAGCCGCGCACCAGCTCCCCAGCGCAGGGGCCGGACCCGCCGGGAGGTTCGCCGGCCTGTGATGGCGCATCGACCGAGTAGCATCGCTGCGCCGGCGCATGCCCAGCGATGCGCGGACGTCGATGCTGCATGGGGGGCGCGACCCGGCGATGAGCGGTAGCGGAGAGGTGGGCCGGTTGGCTCGCCCGCCCCGGTCGTCGTCGGGACGCAGATGGCGCCGGGACACCCGGGCAGCCGAGCGAGACGGAGCTCCCCGGCTGCGTCTGCTCGCCGTGCTGGTGGTCATCGGCGTCGTCACCTGGCTGGTCCTGCCGGTGCCGGCGCTGACCGCAGTGGTACCGGCTGCCGGCCCCCGGCCCGCGGCCCAGCCGGGGTTACCGTGGCTCAGCACCTCGGACGGCCGGATGGTCGACGAGGAGGGGCGCAGCGTGCTCCTTCACGGGTTCGACGACGACGCGCTGCTCGAGTCGACGATGCACCCCGCACCCCTCGATCCCACCGACGCGTCGCTCATGGAGTCGTCCGGCTTCGACGTGGTGCGGCTGCCGATCGCCTGGTCGCTGCTCGAGCCCGAGCGCGGCCACTTCAGCACCACCTACCTGGATCGCATCGCGAGCACGGTCTCCCTGCTCAACGCCCATCACCTCTACGTGGTGCTCGACATGCACTTCCTGGGCTGGAGCCCGGCGTTCGGAGGCTCGGGGGCGCCCGCGTGGGCGACGCTCTCGTGGGTGCCCGACATCCGGGTGGGCCCGATGCCGTCCCTCACCCGTCTGCTCTCGCCCGCGATCAACGCGTCGACCGCCTACTTCTGGCTGACGTCCGACTGGCAGACCCCGTACCTGGACACCTGGCGGTTCGTCGCCCAGCGCTTCCGCGACGACAGTGGAGTGGCCGGCTACGACATCATCAATGAGGCGCACGCCTTCCCCCTGCCGCCGCTCCGCTTCGACAAGGACGACCTCTTCCCCTTCTACGCGCGCGCCATCACCGCCATCGGGCAGATCGACCCCAACCATCTCTTCCTGCTCGAGAATGACGCCCTCGGCGACCTCCCCACCAGCGTCGTCCCCATCTCCGCGCCGGATCTCGTCTACGCGCCCCACGTCTACACCGGGGTGCTCTTCCCGCCCGCCTTCGACGGCGACGCTCAATCCCTGGACACCCACGTCGACGAGCTGGCCAAGGAGGCAAGCCAGCTTCCGGCGGCCATGTGGGTCGGCGAGTTCGGCATCAACTCGGATGCCGCGGATGCGAGCGAATGGATCGCCGACGCCCTGGCCGCCTTCGCCGATCACGGCTCGGGCTGGGCGTGGTGGCAGTGGCGCGCGGCGGGGACCTGGAGCGTGCGCTCCCCCGACGGCACCAGCCTGAACACGACGCTCCTCCGTGAGCTCGCCCAGCCCTACCTCGCCGCCGCCCCGAGTGGGTACGTGGCCAGCGGGGCGGACGGCGTCGACGGACGGCTGAACGTCGCCGTGGCCACCGCCCACGGTCCGGCCCAGGCCGAGATCGCCTGGTCCGACCACACCCTGGGGGCGCCCCGGGTGAGCGACGGCTGCGGGGCGGCGTGGACATGGGATCCCTCCTCCTCACGCCTCTCCCTCACCGTCCCCGCAGGGGTGTCCTGCCAGGTCGAGCTGTCGGCGTGACGAGCCTCGAAACCCGTCGACTCGCGCGCTAGAGTAGCTCCATGGTGAGCGCCGCCCTGGAGGCGGGTAAGGGCGCCGCGGGGGAGCGTCTCGAGGAGATGCGGCTGGCGGCGGCTCTCCGTCGCGGCTTCCGGAACGCCCAGTTGCTGATGGCGCACTCGCTCGCCGAGTACGACCTCAGCGCCCTGTCGTACCACCTGCTCCTGGAGGTCGGTGCGGCCGGGTCCGACGGGTTGGTCCAGGGCGACCTGGCCGACCTGCTCCAATGTCCGGACGCGCGTGCCTCGACGCTCGTCCGTGACATGGGTGAGCGTGGCCTGATCCGGGCCGTGAGGTCCACCCCCGACCGGCGCGTCGTCCGCATCCACTCGACGCCCCGCGGTCTGCGCCTGACCCAGGAGGCGCTGCACCGCCAGCGGGAGGCGCTGATGAGCCTCTCCGAGCATGCCGGCCTGCCCAGCGTCACCTCGCTGCTCCAGGCGGCGCTGCGCCTCTATCTCGGCGTCGACCTCTCGCTGGAGGGGCTGGTCAGCCGGGTCGTCGGCGCGGCCGGTGGCTCCGACGGCGGCTGACGGTCCACCGCAGCGCTGCTCTCCGGGCGGGGGGTGCGATTCCTGGTGCGAATCACAGCGTGAAGGTCGCCGTCCGACTCCCCGACGACCTGCTGTCGGCGGCTGACGTGGCGGCGCGCGAGGCCGGCATGGACCGGAGCCTCATTGCTGGAACGGTGCCCTGATTGGCAAGCGCGAGTGGGCTCCAGTACTCGCGGAGGCGCCCCATCCGACCGTCCGGACCGTCACGACCTCGATGTAGGACGCCTCGCGGGTCGGACCACCGCTCACGACGACGCTCAGCGTCAACTCCTCGATCACGACGGCAGGATCGGCAGTCCGGTGGATCTCGAGACTGGTGACGCCCTAGATCTTGAGAAGCGAGTACATCCCGCCCAGGTACTCGCGGACCTGCTCGCGGCCGTCCAGGCGGCGCGGGCGGCCCTCCGGTGCGATGGGAAACTCCAGGATCACATCGTCGGCGCATCGGCCCAGGAGATCGGCCAGGTCTCCGCAGAGAATCGCGGGCGGAGCCTGGTCGAACACTTCTCTGGCGGTCACTCGGACTTGCTCAGCCATCTCTGCTCCCGCTCTTGGTCATACGGATCGCTCCTCCGCACCGCCAATCCCGCGGCCAGGCAGCGGGCCGCCAGCCGCGAGTACCTGGGCGCCCGTGCGCCCAGCCACATCGCCTCCCGCCAGCGCCGCGGATCGATGGCGGCACGGCCCGGCGAGACCCAGTGCTCGGACACCTCCGCGGCCGGCGCGTCGATGATCACCCGGAGGCTCGCGAGCGGCGCACCGGTCGCGATGAGCAGGGCGGTCTCCATCTCCGCCGCGGCGAAGCCTTTGCCAGCCCACCCGGCTCGCGCATCGCCGACCACCAGCCGGCGTGCCGTCAGCATCGGCCCCACGACCGGCTCGTGACCGCAGGCGCGGGCCCCGGCGGTGAGCGCCGCCACCCATCGCGGGTCGCAGGCCACCGGCTCACCGTCCTCCGTCGCCACCGCGTCGGCGACGACGACGGTGCCGGGGGGCAGATCCGCGCGCAGGCCGCCGGCCAGCCCGCAGGTGATGAACGCCGGGTGGGGCGGGGGCGGTGGCGTCCAGTGGCGCAGGGCGATCCCGCAGCGCGCCACCTGAGCCGGGTTTCCGGTGGCCGCGAGAGCGCGGCGGATCGCGCGCCACTCCATCGCCATGGCCGCCAGCACCAGCACCTCCTGGCGGGAAAGGTCAGCCACAGCGGTGCCGGGAGTCTGCGGTGGGCGTCCCGTGCGCCCCACGGTCACGCGTAGCCGTGGTCGCGATACCACGCCACCGCCCTGCCGGCGGCGTCCTCCACCGAGGTGGGGCGGTATCCCAGCTCCTCCTTCGCCTTGTCGATGCGGACCATCATCCGCAGCCGCCCCATCCGCACCCCCTCCAGGGGCACCCGCGGCTGCGCGCGCGGCCAGACCCGGCAGCGGGCCTCGTCCACGAGGCCGGCCGCGAACGCCACCGGGTAGGGCATTCGCCACTCGGGCGGCCGCGTGCCGGCATGGCGGGCGAAGAGGTCCAGCACCTCGCCGAGGCTGAGGTTCACGCCTCCCACCAGGTAGCGCTCACCGGGGCGGCCCCGCTCCAGGGCGAGCACGTGCGCCCGCCCGACGTCCTCCACCGCCACCAGGTTCATCCCCCCGTCCAGGTATGCGGGGATGCGACGGCGCATCACGTCCACGACCATCTGGCCGGTCGGGGTCGGCCGCGCGTCGCGGGGCCCGATGGGAGCCGTCGGCAGCACCGTCACCACCGGGAGATTGGCGCGGAGGGCGGCGCGCTCCTGACGCACCTTGGAGGAGTGATACCCGGGAGCGGCGTGGACCTCGGCCCAGTCGTTCTCGGTGGCGAGCCGCCCGCCGCGCAGAGGTCCCACCGCCGCGGAGCTGGAGGTCACCACCGCCTTCTCCACCCCGGCGAGGCGCGCCGCCTCGAGCAGGCCGCGGGTGCCGGCTACGTTGACCCGCTCCAGCTCCCGCCGGTCCCGCGGCGCGAACGAGTACCCCGCCGCGACGTGCACCAGCAGCCGGCAGCCCCGGATCGCCGGCACCAGGGCGCCGCTGTCGAGGATGTCCCCGCTCACGATGGCGAGCCCGGCTCGGGGACGGAGCCGCGACGGCGAGCCCCGCACCAGCGCCCGCACCGAGTAGCCCGACGAGAGCAGCGAGTCGAGGACGTGCCCGCCGACGAAGCCCGTCGCCCCGGTGAGGAAGATCTCGTCAGCCATCAGGGGCACCGGCTGGCGCAGCTGGGACGCGCCGTCGAAGGGGGGCTTGCGCAGGCGCGAGATGCAATCGCGCCGAGCACGAGGCGCGGACGGCAGAGCCGTCCGACGCCGGTCCCCCCGAAGATGGTGCGTCCCGCCTGCGCCGCCCTTGCGTCGATCCGACGATGGTGCGTCCCACCTGCGCCGCCCTTGCGTCAACGATCACGCGATCTGGCGCTCCTCGGCCGCCGTCCCCGTCCCCTCGGGATGGTGGGGCCCGGAGCCGACGCGACCTCGCCAGCTGATGTTGGCGACCTGGCCGCGCAGGGTGTCACCGACGGCGCGCAGACCCTCTCGGAGCGACGCCGACGTCGCCGCCACCGCGGTCGGCTCGTAGCCGCAATGGGCCATGCAGTTGGCGCACCGCGGGTCGCGGCCGCGCCCGTACGTCTCCCATTCGGTGGTCTCGATCAGCTCCTTGTACGAGCCCACGTAGCCGTCCGCCATCAGGTAGCAGGGGCGCTGCCACCCGAAGACCGAGTAGCAGGGGATGCCCCAGGCGGTGCACTGGAAGTCGACCTTCCCCTCCAGGAAGTCGAGGAAGAGCGGCGAGTGGTTGAGCCGCCACCGCTTGCGCCGGCCGCCGGCGAAGGCGTCGCGGAAGAGCTTGTGCGTCTTCTCGACCTGCAGCCAGTGGTCCTGGTCGGGGGCCTTCTCGTAGGCGTACCCCGGGGAGATCTGCATCACGTCGACCTGGAGGTCGTCGTTCAGGAAGTCGAGCACCTCGCGGATCGAGGTGGCGCTGTCCATGTCGAAGAAGGTGGTGTTGGTGGTGACCCGGAAGCCGCGCCGCTTGGCCTCGCGCGCGGCCGCCACCGCCTTGTCGAAGGTACCGCGCCGGTTCACCGACTGGTCGTGCCGCTCGCGCAAGCCGTCGAGGTGGATGGAGAAGGAGAAGTAGGGGGAGGGCGTGAAGAGGTCGAGCTTCTTCTCGAGCAGCAGGGCGTTGGTGCAGAGGTAGACGAAGCGCTTGCGCGCCACCAGCGCCTCGACGATCTTGTGGATCTCCTTGTGCACGAGCGGCTCGCCGCCGGCGATGGAGATCATCGGGGCCCCGCACTCCTCGGCGGCTGCCACCGCCTGCTCGACGGTCAGCCGGCGGGCCAGGATGTCGTCGGGGTGCTGGATCTTGCCGCAGCCGACGCAGGCGAGGTTGCACTGGTAGAGGGGCTCGAGCTGCAGCACGAGCGCGTACTTCTCGTTCTTGCGGATTCGCTGCCTGGCCACGTAGCCGCCCACCTTGACGGTCTGGCGGAGCGGAATCGCCATCTCTCAGTCCTCCCTTTCCCGGTCGGGTGCGGGGCTCTCGGAGGGCGACCCGGTCACCGCCCTCCCCGCTGTCACGGGGACGTCAGTCGTGGATGCGCCGGGGGCGGCCGCCATCGCCCGCCCATCCTCCGCGGTCGCGCCCCGCCTTCCCACCGTCGACCGCCGCCCGATCAGGTCGCCGCTCAGTCCCGAGAGCTCCCCGTGGTCGCCGGCCATCCCCAGGGCCATGGTGGGAAAGAGGTGCCGGTACATCCCGTAGTTGAGGTAGAAGTCGCCGGGGAAGCCGGTCCCGGTGTACTCCGGCTCCGGCCAGGTCCCCCCCCGCTGGCGCTCGCGAAGGAAGTCGAGGCCGCGCCGGCAGGCCGGGTGGGCCCCGTGGCCGGTGCGCTGCAACGACATCACCGCCCACGCGGTCTGCGAGGCGGTGCTCACCCCGACCCCGGCGAAGCTCTCGTCCTCGTAGGAGTGGCAGCTCTCCCCCCAGCCGCCGTCCTCGTTCTGCACCCGGAGCAGCCACTCCACGGCGCGGTGGGCGCGGGCGGAGCGCTCGCAGCCGAGTGGCGAGAGCGCGGAGAGCACGCACCAGGTGCCGTAGACGTGGTTCACGCCCCAGCGTCCGTACCACGAGCCCGAGGCCCGCTGCTCGTGCGCCAGGTAGCGGAGCCCCCCGCGGACCAGGGGGTCGCCGGCGCCCCGGCCGAGTCCGGCGAGCATCTCCAGGACGTGGGCGGTGACGTCCTCGCTGGGGGGGTCGAGCATCGCCCCGAAGTCGGCGAAGGGGATGCGATAGACGAGCCGCCGCGTGTTGTCCTTGTCGAAGGATCCCCACGCCCCGTTGCGCGAGCGCATCGCCTCCACCCAGCGCGCGCCCTTCTCCGCCGCCGCCCGCGCCCGCCGTCCCTCGCCGCCCTCGAGCAGCGCGAGCACCACGATGGCGGTGTCGTCGACGTCCGGGTAGGTGTCGTTGTCGAATTCGAAGGCCCAGCCGCCGCACTCCCGGCGGGGCACCTTGACCTGCCAGTCGCCCCCGGTCTGAATCTGCTCGCCACTGATCCACTCGATCGCGGAGCGGATGGCCGGATGGCTGCGCGGCAGGCCGCACGCGCGGAGCGCCAGCACCGCCCAGGCGGTGTCCCACACCGGGGACATGCAGGCCTGCAGCCGCCATCCGTGGGTGTCGCTCACCGCGAACCGCTCGCGCAGGCCGCGCAGTCCCCGGCGCATGACCGGGTGGTCGGCGTCCATCCCCTCGAGGTGGAGCGCGATCAGGGAGTACACCCAGGGCGGCTGAATCCCGCCCCAGCTCCCGTCGGCCTCCTGGTGGTCGGTGATCCACGCGGTGAGGTTGCGCCGCGCGCGCTCGCGCCCCGGCTGCCGGGGGAGCCGCTCGTACACCTTCTGCAGCCGGTCCAGCCACCAGAAGACGCCGCTGCCGGGCACCCGGTGCAGGCGCCCCTCGCTGCCCGCCGCGACCAGCTCCTGGACGTCGAATCCCAGCGGCCGCACCGGCTTGCGGCTCAGCACGATGAGCAGCGGCGCGATGGTGCCGCGGGCCCAGCAGGCGAAGTCGTAGAGGTTCAGCGGCACGCGGGAGGGCAGATGGATCAATTCGGGCGGCATCGACGGCACCCCGTCCCACGGGTACTGGCCGAAGAGCGCCAGCCAGAGCTTGGTGAAGACGCGCGCCTCGGCGAGACCGCCCTGGTCGAGGACGAAGTGGCGGGCACGCGCGAGCGGCGCGGCGGAGGCGTCGAAGCCGAGGAGGCGGAGCGCGACGTAGGCCTCGATGGTCGTGCTGAGGTCGCCGGGGCCCTCGTGGTAGAGGGGCCAGCTGCCGTCGGCGCGCTGCTTGCCGAGGATGTGCTCCTTGGCCCCCTCCGCGATGTCGGCGTGGTCGAGCCCGAGGAACCGGAGGAGGAGCAGGTGCTCGGCGGTCATCGTGACGTTGGTATCCATCTCCGCCGTCCACCAGCCCGCCGCGTCCTGGCGTTCCAGGAGCCAATCCACCGCGCCCCGCAGGGCCGACTCACTCATGACCCACCCCCGCCCTCGACCTGTGTGATCCGGGTCGGGCCGGGGCCCGGGCCGGCCGAGCGCTCCTGCTGCGGAAGGGTTGCCACCAGCGTCCTGGCGGCCGCACGCCCGCTCCTCACGGCCCCCTCCATCGTTGCCGGCCAGCCGGTGTCGGTCCAGCATCCGGCCAGGACCGCGTTGGCAATGGCGGTCGCCGGCCCGGGCCGCCGCAGTCCGGGGGCGGGGACGAAGGTGGCCTCCGGGTCGCGGACGGCGACGCCACGGAGGAGGGTGGCCTGGCTCAGCTCTGGCAACCGGCAGCGGAGCTCGGAGTCGGCGAGGGCGACCAGGCGCTCCTCGGGCAGGGAGATCAGGTCGTCGGCGCTGCTCAGGCTGCAGCAGAGGTACCCCGGTCCCTTGGCGAAGATCCACTGCACCGGCGAGCCGGTCATGGCGGCGAAGTCCAGGTTGTCGAGTGCGTGCGGCGCGCCATACCAGAGGTGCACGTCGACGATCGGCTGGGTGGTGAACGTCTCCAGGTCCGGGACCCCCAGCGTCTCGACGCCGGTCATCCGGACGAGCCGCTCGGGCGGGACGGCCAGGACGGCGGCGTCCACGCCGATCTCCGCGCCGCCCATCAGCAGCCCGCGGAGCTCGCCGCCCTCGACATGGAGCCCGGTCACCGGGGTGCGCAGGAGCACCTCGTCGCACCGCTCCGCCGCCCGCTCCGCGAAGCGGGCAAGGGGCACCGTCACGTATCCGATCCGGGCGGCATCGCGGTTGCCGAGCAGGGCGGTCCGGACCACCATCAGGCCGGCGGCGGCGCTGACCCGGTCAAATGGGGCGTTGAGAGCGGGGACCAGGAACGGCTCCCAGAAGACCCGCTGCGCCTGCTGCCCCTGGCCGTGCCGGCGGAGCCAGGCGGCGAAGGTCTCCCCCTCCTCCCCGCTGCGAGGGCGCTTGGCGGCGAGCAGAGCGCGCGCCACCTGGAGCCGCGACCGGAGGCCGAGGGCCCGGAAACGCAGGAAGGGGAGCGCCAGATGCAGGGGCGCGGGCAGGCGGAGGGCGCGGAGCCGGGCACGACCGGTCTCGGTGAGCATCAGCACGTCGAAGCGCTCCTGGATCCGGAGGTCACCCCGCATCCCCAACTCCTCGACGAACTCCAGGAAGCTCGAGTAGCAGCCGAGGATCGCGTGCTGGCCACTGTCCATCTCGACGTCGCCGAGCTGAAAGGAGGTGGCCTTGCCGCCGAGCAGGCGGCTGCGCTCCACCAGGGTCACCCTCCAGCCCTCGCGCTCCAGGGAGAGCGCGGCGGCGAGGCCGGCGAGCCCCGCCCCGACCACCGCGACGTGCCGGGCGGTGGCGGCGCCCCCCGTGCTCGGGGCTCGTCCGTACGGGCGTGTCTCCTCGACCACGGCGCTCATCGCACCAGGCCCGCCGCCGTGGAGGAGACCCACGAGCGGACCATCACCCCCGCCTTCTCCGCGGAGGAGAGCCGCACCCGCTGCCGCAGCGGCAGCTCGGGCTCCGCCTCGATGCGGTCGAGGATGCCGCTGTAGATCCCGGCCATGGTGCGGACGCACGCACGGGCGGGGCCCGGGATGTGCTCGCAGACCTGGATCCCGGAGGCGTAGAGGCGGCGCGCGCGGGCCGCCTCGAACTCGACCAGCGAGGTCCAGGCGCCATCGGGCCGGCCCGCGAGAAGCGACGTCTCGGAGACGCCGAACCGGGCCAGCTCGTCCTGGGGGAGATAGACCCTCCCCAGCGAGGCGTCCTCCCGGACGTCCCGAAGGATGTTGATGAGCTGGAGGGCCGCGCCCAAAGAGTCGGCGCGCTCCAGGGCGTCGTCGCCGTCGAAGCCGAAGATGCGCACGCACATCCGGCCGACCACCCCGGCCACCAGCTGGCAGTAGCCGCGCAGCTCATCCCAGGTGGCGTAGCGATTCTGGTGGAGGTCCATCTCGACCCCGCTCACCAGCTCCTCCAGCTCCGACTCGGGGATGCTGTGGCGCTGGACCGCCCGGGTGAGAACCTGCATCACGGGGTCGCCGGCAGGGTCGCCCGCCAGTGCCCGGCGCAGCCGCCGCCGTTGCAGCTCGAGCTGGGCGCGGGCAGTCCCATCGGCGGGAGGGCGCTCCGAGCTGTGGCGCTCGGAGCTCACGTCGAGCCAGACCCCGGCATCTGTCGCCCCGGGCCCGTCGGTTGCGTCGTCGATCTGCCGCGCGAAGTCGTAGAGGGCGTAGATGGAGATCCGCTGGGTGCGGGGCAGGGCGATGAACCCCCAGTAGAAGTTGCCGGCCTCCCGGCGAGCCATCCGCTGGCAATAGCGCTCGGCCGCGGCGAGGGAGCCGTCGCTCCGCGCCCGGACACCCTCCGAGACGGCGCTCGCCACCAGGCTGAGCTTGGCCGCCGTCGTGACCCGCGGCCGGCTCCGATCGGTCCGGAATCCCTCCCGCCGGATGGCTTCGACGATCGCCTCGCCGCCCCGCCGGTAGAGGCCGAGCTGGAGGCGGAGCCGCGCCGGCATGGGGAGCTGCTCCAGCTCACGGCCGGATTGGAGCAGGCGGAGGGCGCGCTCGCACATGGCCTCCACCGCACCGGGCAGGCCGAGACGGTCCAGCTCGGATTGGATTAGATAGGTGCGTCCCTTGCCCCGGTCGACGGCGACGTCCTGGGCGAAGTTGGCGAGTTGCAGCCCGATGCAGACGTCGTCGGAGAGCGGCACCGCGCGTGGGTCCGCCACCT